>CANFOR010000009.1 GCA_947448675.1 Betaproteobacteria bacterium | reverse complement strand
TTTTTGCACCAGAAACGTGGTTTTTAGCCCAATTTGAAAGCATTCTCAGCATCATTCACATCTGCTCACTAAAGATCATCTCGTTATTCATTCGGGTTTACCCGAAAGCGTCCAAGTCCGATAGTGTCGTTGAAATCAGTTAAAAACGCAAGCGCTCATGCCAAACTAAGCGCCCAAAAAGGGCATTAGTCGGCAAAAAATATGTTAATTAAGCACCAACTGCTCGTGTTGCATTAGCATCCGCCACTGTCAGCGCCGTCATATTGACAATGCGTCGTACAGTTGTACTTGCCGTCAAAATATGCACTGGCTTGTTAGCGCCCAACAACACTGGCCCAATCGCTATATTACCGCCAGCAGCAGTTTTTAACAGGTTATATGCAATATTTGCTGAATCAATGTTTGGGAAGACCAGCAAATTGGCCTCGCCAACCAAGGCGCTGTTGGGCATCACAGCGGCACGCATTTGCTCATCAAGCGCCACATCGCCATGCATTTCGCCATCTACTTTGAGCCAAGGTGCTTGAACTTTTAACAATTCCAAGGTTTTGCGCATTTTGATAGCCGTTGGCAAATTGCTGCTACCAAAGTTTGAATGACTGAGCAAAGCAACGTTTGGCTTGAGACCAAAACGCATCATCTCTTCAGCCGCCATCACCGTGATTTCGCACAACTCTTCAGGCGTAGGATCGTAGTTAACATGCGTGTCGACCAAAAATAGCTGTCGATTTGGCAGCATCAAACCATTCATACAGGCATAAATTTGCACATCTTGCGGCGTGCTCGGGCTGCCACCTGCGCGCTTGCCAATGACTTGGTCGATGTACTGCAAATGCATGGCCGTAGTGCCCCAAGTGCCGCAAATCATGCCATCTACATCGCCTTTATGCAGCAACATAGCACTAATTAGCGTTAAACGACGGCGCATTTCGATTTTTGCCATTTGCACGGTGACGCCCTGGCGCTCAGTCATGCGGTGGTAGGTCTGCCAAAAATCGCGGTAACGGCTGTCTTGCTCGACGTTGACGACGTCATAATCCAACTCTTCTTTGAGGCGAAGGCCAAATTTTTCAATGCGCTGGGCGATGATGGCAGGACGACCAATCAAGGTTGGGCGAGCCAAACCCTCATCAACAACAATTTGGCAAGCACGCAACACGCGCTCTTCTTCGCCCTCGGCATACGCAACCCGTTTGTTTTTAGCCTTTTTGGCTGCCATAAAAATCGGTTTCATGGTTGTGCCAGAGGCGTAAACAAAAGCTTGCAGCTTTTCGATGTAAGCGGCCATGTCTTTGATGGGACGCAGCGCGACACCAGAGTCAGCCGCAGCCTGCGCCACTGCAGGCGCAATTTTCATCATCAAACGCGGGTCAAACGGCTTGGGAATCAAATACTCAGGGCCAAAAGCCAATTGCTCGCCCACGTAGGCAGCAGCCACCACCTCGCTTTGCTCCGCTTGCGCCAATTCAGCAATCGCATGCACGGCCGCAATTTCCATCTCGATGGTGATGGTGGAAGCGCCCGCGTCCAATGCGCCACGGAAAATGTAGGGGAAGCACAAAACATTGTTAACTTGATTCGGGTAATCGCTGCGGCCTGTTGCAATGACGGCATCGTCGCGAACGGCTCTGACATCTTCTGGTGTGATTTCAGGATTCGGGTTCGCTAGTGCAAAGATGACTGGCTTTGCAGCCATGCTTTTCACCATGTCTTGCTTCAGCACGCCGCCCGCTGACAAGCCCAAAAAGATATCCGCGTCGGCTATCACCTCGCCCAAGCTGCGGGCGCTGGTTTTTTGCACAAACTGAATCTTGTCTTCGTCCATCAGCTCGGTGCGGCCTTCGTAGACCACGCCCGCCAAGTCGGTGACAAAAATATTTTCTTTGGGCATGCCGATCTTGACCAGCAAGTTCAAGCAGGCCAAGGCTGCAGCGCCTGCCCCTGAGGTGACGAGTTTGACGTTTTTAATGTCTTTACCCACCACTTTAAGGCCATTGATGATGGCTGCACCGACGCAAATGGCCGTGCCGTGTTGGTCGTCGTGAAAGACGGGGATCTTCATGCGCTCGCGCAGTTTGCGCTCCACATAAAAGCAGTCTGGCGCTTTGATGTCTTCTAGGTTGATGCCACCAAAGGTAGGTTCTAGCGAGGCAATGATGTCGACCAGTTTGTCGAGGTCGTGCTTCTCATTGATCTCGATGTCAAACACGTCAATGCCAGCAAATTTTTTGAACAGAACAGCCTTGCCTTCCATCACGGGCTTGGCCGCCAAGGGGCCAATATCACCCAAGCCCAGAACCGCTGTGCCGTTGGTAATAACCGCCACCAAGTTGCCGCGCGCGGTGTACTTGTAGGCGTTATTGGGGTCTTTAACGATTTCTTCGCAGGGCGCGGCTACGCCAGGCGAATAGGCCAAAGACAAATCATGCTGGTTAACCAACTGCTTGGTCGCCGCAATGGCAATCTTGCCCGGCGTCGGAAACTCGTGGTACTCCAGAGCAGCTTTGCGCAACTCAGCGCGTTTCTCGGGCGTATTGGTCGAATCGGTCATATGGGGTCTCCGGCTGCTTTTGGCGCACGTCAGTTTTTGTAAGGGAAAGCGATTGTAGTGGCTGGCCGGGGAAAACCCTAGTACGCGGTACTGCGTAAATGGTCAGACCAGTACTGACTTTTGTACGGCCCTGGCGGCGTGCATACTCACCGCGATCGCCATGCACATGATTCCCAGTGCCCACCAATGCAGCGGGTCGTAGCCTTGGCGAACGATGATCGCACCGCCCAAAGCAGCTCCAATGGCCTGGCCCAAGTAAATGCCAGAGGAATTCAAAGCTATGCTGGCCGAAGCCAAGTCGGGGGCCAAGGCCAGCAAACGCGCTTGCTGGGCCGCATTGCAGGCAAACACTGGCAAGCCCCACAAGGCGCAAACCAGCCCCAGCACCACCCAATGCCCGCCGCTCCAGCGAATCAAGGGCCAGAGTACAAAGGCCAAGGCCATCAGGTACAGACTCGCTTGCACAATGCGCGCAGGCCCCCAGCGCTCACTCATCCGGCCTGCTAAGACATTGCCCGCGACACCAAACACCCCTAGAACACCAAATACAACACCGTTGAAAGCGGGTGCCAAGGCCGCCTGAACCTGCAACATGGGGGCCAAATACGAATACAGCACAAACTGCGCACTGCCCTGCACCACGGTAACCGCCACCACCAAGAGCAGGGCAGGATGCCGCGCCAAACGCAACCATGCAGCCCGGTCCATGGGCGCAATGCGCAGAGCTTTTGGAATGCGCAGCAGCAGCCACAAGGCAACTAGCAAAGACATCAGGCCCACTACCGCCAAGGTGGCACGCCAACCCATGCTGGAAGCCAAAAATCCGCCAAAGGGCACGCCCAAAACTGTGGCGATGGAGAATCCGGTAAAAATAAAACCCAGCGCGCGGCCCCTGTACGCTGCAGGCACCAGGAGCGCAGCGGTTGAGGCCGCTTGCGGCGTCACCACCGCAGCAACAAAACCCGTCATGACACGCAACACAAACAAAGCCGCATAGCCTGGTGCCAGGGCCGCGAGCACATGCAGCAAACCAAACAAGGTCAATGCGCTGCCCAGCAGCAAGCGCCGATCTACGCGCGAAGTGAACGCAGCAATCAAGGGTGCGCCCACGGCCAAGGCCAGGGCGTAGCCAGCCAAAAGCTGCCCCACTGCCGCTATCGTGGTACCTAAATCTTGGGCCAAGGGGCCCAGCATGCTGGCGATCACAAAAGTGCCAACACCGACCATAAAATTTCCTGCCGCCAGGGGCAAGAGCTGCGCGTGGGGCAATGCGTAGGCTGGCTTAACGCTCATCTGACAGCAATGTGCTAGCGCCGCAGCACACCCTGCGAGTCGATGATGTCTACCTCGACAAAACTACTGCCAGTGCGCACACCCGGCCCGTAACTGACCACATAGCCACCCACATCGTAGGTTCGCAAGGTCTCCAAGGCTTTCAGCACAGCCGCGGGATTGGCAGCCGCACTGCCCGCACGGCGCAGGGCTTCTATCAAAATCTTGGCTTCGATGAACGCCTCTAAGCCGTAAAAGCTCGGTGTGCCACGCCCCAACACCTTGAGCGCCTCGGTGTATTCGACCACGATGGGCAAGCGGCTGCCCTGGGGAATGGGCACCACCTGAGAAATACCCAAACCCGATGCATCTTTGCCCAATGCTTGCAAAATCACCGTGGTATCAACCGGCGAAAACGTATACAGCTGGGCGTGGAAATTGTTCTTTTTTAACTCCACCAACACCGGCACAGCCGCCTGCGAGAGCATGGCCAAGAACACCGCTTGCGGCTCCGTAGCCACAGCTTGCGCAATCGCTTTGGCGGCCAAAGTACCACTGGCGTTCACCTTCACTGCGAGTGCCGTCAAACCTTCTTTGCGCAAAGCTTCTAGCAAGCTGTCTTTTACGCCTTCGCCGAAAGGGTTGTCGGTGTAAATCACGCTGATTTTGCTGACCCCAATGGTTTTGATTTGCGCGACCAATTTATGCGCCTCATCGGCATAACTGGCGCGCACTGGAAAGGCATAGGGGTTGTGCGGCGTGCGCACCTGGGCCATGCCCGAAGTGAGCCCCACTGCAGGAATTTTGAGCTTGAGCAATTCGGGCAAGGCCGCCGCCACGGTAGGCACACCAAACAAGCCCAAGAAGGCGCTGGGCGCATTTTTGTCGGTCAATTGGCGCAGATTTTCTACGGTCTTGGCGGGCTGGTATGCGTCGTCCAGTGTGACCAAGTTGATGCGCCGCCCAGCAACACCACCCGCTTTGTTGATCTTTTCAATATAGGCGTCGCCGCCATCGCGCTTTGCCTCGCCATAGGCTTTGAGCGCACCCGTGAGCGCGAGGCTGCGGCCAACGGCAATGCCCTCGTCTGCAAAACTAGTGGCTGCTACGCACAGCGCACTGACGAGCACAGCAATGCGTGCCAAGAAAGAAGAGGTTTGCATAGTCAATGGCTGGTAATGGACTGCTGCGATTGTGCAACCAAAGCCTCACTTTTAGGCCATTCACAACAATACAAGTGCGTATTTTTTTACACGCAACGCCAACAATCCGCTGTCACGTAGCTATAAGATTAATAGCTGCGTACGCATATTGCATGAGCCTTGCAGCCATTTTCACAGCGAATTAGCCTATTTTTCCCAAGGCACGTAAGATTTTTTCTGGCGTTACCGGCTGCGACCACAGCTGTGCATGCAGTGGTGCCAAAGCGTTGTTGATGGCGTTGACCACCGCCGCTGGCGCGCCCGCTGTACCGGCCTCTCCTGCGCCCTTGGCGCCGAGCTGGCTGCTTTTGGTGGGCGTTTGCACATGGGCGACCTCAATGTCGGGCATCTCGGCGCTCATGGGCACCAGGTAGTCGGCCATGCTGGCGTTGCGCATCAGGCCTTCGTCGTCGTATAGGCATTCCTCCAGCAGCGCACCGCCAATGCCTTGAACGATGGCGCCGCGAATTTGCTCGTCTACCAATTGCGGGTTGATGACGCGGCCGCAGTCTTCCACCGCCCAATGCTTGAGCAGTTTGACAAAGCCGGTATCGGTGTCCACCTCCACATACGAAGCCTGCACGCCATTGGTGAAGATGAAGGGGTAGTCGCGCTGGGCATAGTGGCGCGTCACCATCAGCTCGGGCGTGAAGTCCGCAGGCAAAGTGTCGGAGCGAAAGTAGGCAATGCGACCCAGCTCGGCAAAGGGCAACAGCGGCGCAAAGCTTTGCGCATCGACCACGTGGCCGCGCCGCACCGCCAACGTGGCAGCGTCGCGTTGCAAGATGACTGCCGCCAGTTTGACGATGTTGGTGCGCAGGGCTTGCCCTGCCAGCAGCACGGCCTCGCCGCCTATTCCTGCGCCACGCGAGGCCCAGGTGCCGCCGCCGTAGGGCGTGACTTCGGTGTCACCGGTGACGACGCGCACACGCTCTAAATCGACGCCCACCGCGTCAGCGGCAATCTGGCGGTAGATGCCGTCGGTGCCTTGGCCCTGTTCGCCCACGCCGCACAACACCACCACCGCACCCGACGGGTCGAGCCGCATGGTGGCGCCGTCTTGCGAGGCAATACGCGCGCCTCCCACGCCATAAAACGCGGCGCTGGGGTTGGTGAGCTCAATCAAGGTGGCAAAGCCAATGCCACGGTAAATGCCCTGCTGGCGCAAAGCCGCCTGCTCTGCCAATAGCGCGGGGTAATCCATCAGCGCTTCCATTTTGGCAAGGCAAGCTTCGTGCGAGAGCACTTCGAGCTTGATGCCACTGGCCCCGGTGGCGGGGTAAGCGTTGTCGGGGATCACATTGCGTTTGCGGATTTCTAGCGCGTCCATGCCGATGGCGCGCGCCGCCAAATCGACCAAGCCTTCGGTCACTGCGCAAGCAATCGGGTGGCCCACGCCGCGGTACTGGCAGGTCGGGGTTTTGTTTTGAAACACCACATTGAGCTTGGCGCGGTAGTGCTGGTGCTTGTAGGGTCCTCCGACCAAGTTGACGACCTGGTTGCCCTCGATCGCGCTGGTGCGCGGGAACATCGAGTAGGGGCCAATGCCGGTGAGATCGTCCATCTCGAAGGCCACAATCTCGCCGCTCTTTTGCACCGCAATGCGTGCATTGACGCGGTGGTGCCGGGCATGGATGTCGCTGGTGAAAGACTCCAACCTGTCGGCCACAAACTTGACCGGGCGGCGGCACAAAATGGCCAAGGCCACGGTGGCAAAGTCGTCGGGGTAGGCGTGTACCTTGATGCCGAACGAGCCGCCCACCTCTTTACAGACCACGCGGATACTGCTCTCGGGCAGATCAAACTGGCGCGCGTACAGGTCTTGCATCATGTGCGGCGCCTGGAACGAGTGGTACACCGTGAGGCGCTGGTCGCCGCTGTTCCAGTCGGCAATCTGGCAGCGCGGTTCTAGCGTGACGCCGGTGTGGCGGCCAAAGTGGAAGGTGGTCTCGCACACCGCATCAGCGCGGGCAAAGGCGGCGTCTACGTCGCCCACATTCAGGTTGCGGGTAAAGCACAGGTTGTCGCCCAGCTCAGGGTGAATCAAGGGCGTGTTGGCGTCGAGCGCGGTTTCTATATCGACTACGGTAGGCAGGCGCTCAAACTCGACCTGCAGCACTTGTAGCGCGTCTTCAGCCTGGGCCCGCGTTTCGGCCACGATGGCCACTACGGCCTCGCCTTGCCAGCAAGCGCGCTCCAAAGCCAGCGGGTATTGCGGGGCCGACTTCATGCCCGCTAAATGGCCGAGCGTGGCGACCCAGGGCTTGCAGATTTTGGCAAGATCGTGGCCGTCGGCAACCATGACGACACCGGGCATGGCGCGCGCATGGGCAGCGTCAATTTGCGTAATGCGGCAATGCGCCACCGGGCTGCGCCAGTACACCACATGGGCCATGCGCGGCAGCTCGATGTCGTCTACATAGCAGCCCTGGCCTTGCACCAGTTTGCGGGCGCTAGGGCGCTCGCTGCTGGCACCGATGTAGCGCGGGTCTTCAGTCAGGGCGTGCAATGGCACTTGCGTGGGTACTGCTGCGGGCACTGCGCTGGGCGCGGGCTTTTCTGCGACGGGCGCCTGCAAACTTGGCGCAGGCTCTAGGTTGACACGTGCATTCATGGCTTGGCTCCCATCTGTGCAGCAGGGGCCATTCGGCGCGCGGCGAGGGTTTCGCACACGGCGTCCACAATCGCGTGGTAGCCGGTACAGCGGCAATAGTTACCACTCATCCATTCGCGCACTTCGCTGCGGCTGGCGTCGGGCTTGTGTTCGAGCAGTTCTTTGGCCGCCATCACCATGCCGGGCGTGCAAAAGCCGCACTGCAGGGCGTTATGGCGCACAAAGGCGTCTTGTAAATCGCGTACATCGCCGTCTTGGCTCAGGCCTTCGATGCTGCGCACATGGCAGCCGTCGGCCTGCACCGCCAGGGTTAAACAGCCGCGCACAATGCGACCGTCTAGTTCTACGGTGCACGCGCCACAGACGCCATGTTCGCAGCCCAGGTGCGAGCCCTTGAGCCCTAAATCTTCGCGCAAAAAATCGACTAAATGCTGGCGCGGCATGACGCTGCGCTCTTGCGCTTGGCCATTCACATGGAGCTGGATGCGGTGGGGTTCGGCCATGGTGTTGTCCTTGGGTAGCGAAGCCATCAGGCCTGGATGGCGCTGCGGGTAACCTGCGTGGCGGCCAGCAGGCGGCGCAAAAGCACGCCCGCCAAATGGCGCTTGGTTGCGCTGTTGCTGGTGAGGTCGGGTAGCGGGTCGAGGTCAGCTTGCAGTGCGTGCACAGCAACGTCAACAACTGCCGCACTGAACGCATTGCCACGCAGCGCCGATTCTGCTGCGCGGGCCCGCACGGGCGTGTTGCCTACACCCAAAAACGCGATGCGAACATCGCTGGCGACAACCGAATTCCAGCGCACGCTCAGTGCCAAACCGGCTACCGCATAGTCGCCGTGGCGGCGCGCCAGTTCGTCAAAAGCATAGCCATCGTTGGCCGTGGCAACGGGCACTTCAGCGCCCACCACCACTTCGTTTGGCAACAGGGCTGTGGTGTACAGGTCTTGGAAAAAGTCAAGGGCCGCTATGCGCCGCTGGCCTTGCGGGCCTTGCACCAAGACCACACCATCCAAAGCGAGCAAGCAACACGGCCACTCGGCAGCAGGGTCGGCGAAAGCGATAGAACCGCCCCAAGTGCCCGCATTGCGAATCGCGCGGTGGGCAATGTGGGGCGCAGCTGCAGCGAGCAAGGGCGCGTGCTCGGCAACCAGCGCCGAGTGCTCAATCTGCGCATGCGTGACCAGCGCGCCAATGTGCAGCACGCCGCCACGTAACGCGATACCACGCAGCTCTTGCAAGCCGGTTATGTCAATCAGCAGCGCGGGTTCTGACAGGCGCATGTTCAGGGTGGCCAGCAGGGTTTGCCCACCTGCCAATATGCGCGCGTCGTCGCCGTGCTCACCCAGCAATGTCAGCGCTTGCTGCAGACTGGTGACTTTGACGTAATCGAAGTGAGGAGATTTCATAGGCCCGCTTGCTCAGTGAAAAAACCGCGCGCCCAGCCACACGCCCAAGCCGGTGGTAGCTGCACCCATCAACACGCCCATGGCAAACCAGGCAATGCGCGAGGCTTCGCCCTTGCTCATCAGGTTCGCGGCCCTGGGTTGGGCTTGGTCGGTGCTTTGAACGCTGGCGAACCCTTCAGCCACAGTGCTTGGGCAGGCACTTGAAGGCAGAGGCGCAACGGTACCAACTGGCGCATCGGCCACTGCGCCAGCTGCAGGCGCTGGCTCTAGGTGATTGCGCAGCGCCACAAAAAATTGATCCGACAACTGTTTGGCCGACGCGTCAATCATGCGCCCGCCAATTTGCCCGAGTTTGCCGCCTACCGAGGCATTCACGCTGTAGCTGAGCTTGGTGCCTGCGTCTTGCGCGCCTTCGCTGCTAAGCTGTACCTGGGCGCTACCCGAAGCCATGCCCGCCGCGCCGCCAGAGCCTTCAAAGCGCATCACACAGCGCTCAGGCGCCAGCATCTCTGACATCGCCACCTTGCCCGAAAAGCGCGCACGCACGGGGCCGATTTTGACCATCACCGTGGCGCGCCGCGTATCGGGCGACTCATCGATCACCGACTCGCAACCGGGTATGCAGACCTTGAGCACCTGCGCGTCGTTCAACGCCGTCCACACCCGTTCGCGCGGGGCCTTTATGCTGACTTCGCCGAGCAATTCCATGCGGTGCCTGAGTAAAAGTTGCGCAGCAAAGGGTTAGTCCTTATGCCGCTATTAACCAAATGTTCAATAATCATATCCATGGTTGACGACTTGGTAAATAGCGCACCCCCCCAGACAAACCCTGAGTGGTATGGTTTGGGCACTGTTGCGCCCGTTGTGGGCCGGCGCCGCATGAGCGTAGCCGAGCGCGAGCGCCACATAGTCGACGGTGCAATTCGCTTTTTTGCCGAGCACGGTTTTGACGCCCAATTGCGCGATTTGGCCAAGGCCATAGGCGTCACCCACACCCTGGTCTACCACTACTTTCCGACCAAGCAGGCCCTGGTAGACCGGGTCTACCTCGAAGTGTTCGAGGGCCGCTGGAAGCGCGAGTGGGAAACTCTGCTCGACCAGCGCAAGCTGGACGTTGAAGACAAGCTGGTGCAGTTTTACGTGGACTATGCCCGCACCGTGCTGACCCGCGAGTTTGTGCGCATCATTGTTTTTTCAGGCCTGAGCGACCACAGCATCACCGACCGCTTTTTTGAACTCTTGGCCAAGCGCTTGTTCCCGCGCTTGGTACGCGAGACGCGCCGCTACCGCCAGTGCAACAGCCGCGCCAAACCCACCGCACGCGAACACGAGCTGCTGATGGGCCTGCACGGCGGCGTGTTTTATGGCGGCATGCGCTGTTTCGTCTACGGCCAGGCGATGCACGGTGCGCAACCCGCGCTGGACGACACCAACAGCATCACAGACCGTGTGCGCGGCTACCTGGCCGCCAGCCTTGCGCTAGAGCCCGGCGCAACAATTTAAAGAAGAAGGACCGTCATGGCACTCACCCTGAACCACTATTCCATTCGCACCACTGACATGGTGGCTACGCGCGCGTTTTACGAGGGCGTTTTGGGCCTCACGGTAGGGCCACGCCCTGACTTCCCCTTCCCTGGGCTGTGGATGTATCGTGGTGACCATACCGACGTGGCCAATGCGGTGGTGCACATCATTGGCATCGATGCCAATGACCCCGAGGGTTTGAAAAAATATTTGGGTGACCGCGATGCCAGCACCCTTAAAGGCAGCGGCGCGCTCGACCACGTAGCCTTCTTCGCCGACGGCTTGGCTGGCATGCTGGCCCACCTCAAAACCCTGGGCGTTGCGGCGCGTGAACGTACCGTGCCTTCGATTGGTTTGCACCAACTGTTTTTAGACGACCCCAATGGCGTGGTGGTAGAACTCAATTACCCCGCTGCCGAGCAAACGCAACTCGTCCGTTAACACGCAAACAGAGGCAATCCCAACATGGCGCGCATTGTAATTGTTGGTGGCTCTTTGGGCGGCTTAATGGCCGCCCATGCACTGCTGCGCAGCGGCCACAGCGTGACGGTGCTAGAAAAGGCGCTGGGTGCGCTCGATGGGCGTGGTGCAGGCATCGTCACCCACAGCGCGCTGATTGCTGGCTTGCGGCATTGCGGTCTGCCTGCAGACACCGACCTCGGCGTGCATGTGCAAAAACGCGTTGCATTGGGCGGCGCCGGAGCGCAGCACC
Source organism: Betaproteobacteria bacterium (assembly GCA_947448675.1). Taxonomy (GTDB): domain Bacteria; phylum Pseudomonadota; class Gammaproteobacteria; order Burkholderiales; family Burkholderiaceae_C; genus CANFOR01. Next base: position 15,418 of record CANFOR010000009.1, on the reverse strand, counting down.
ACGCGCTGCTGGGCCAGTGGCCCATGCCGCAGTTGCTCACCTCCTGGAGCCGCCTCTACCAATTGCTGCGCGAGAGCTTGCCTGTAGGCGTCTATCAACAGGGTCAAGCCGTAGAGCGGTTCATGCAAGATGCCTCTGGTGTGCAAGTGCAAACCAACACCGCTGCGGGGCCCGGCAATTGGCAGGCCGATCTGCTGATTGCCTCCGACGGCATTCGCTCTGCCGTGCGCCAACAACTGTGGCCGCAAGCGCAGGCCGCATACGCGGGCTATGTGGCTTGGCGCGGTGTGTGTGAAGAAGCGGTGCTCAGCCGCGCCACCCACACTGCGGTGTTCGCGCATTTTGGTTTTTGCCTACCGCCCGGTGAGCAACTCATTGGCTACCCAGTAGCAGGGCCTGGCAACCGCACAGGCGTCGGCGAACGTGCCTACAACTTTGTATGGTACCGGCCGGCCTCTGAAGGAGCGGCATTGCAAGCACTGCTGAGCGATGATGCTGGCGTCCACCACCCCTTGGGCATAGCGCCGCAAAAAATCAGTGCCTCAAACATTGCACAAATGCGCGCCGATGCCCAGCGCATGCTGGCCAAGCCTTTTGCCGAAATCATTGCCAAAACAACGCAGCCCCTATTGCAACCAATCTACGACCTGTCTTCAGAAGCCATTGTGCAGGGCCGCGTGGCACTGATGGGCGACGCGGCCTTTGTCGCCCGCCCCCACGTGGGCATGGGCGTGACCAAGGCCATGCAAGACGCCTTGGCTTTGGCCGATGCCATCGACCAGCATGGTGCTAGCCCGCAGGCCCTGCAAAGCTACCAAGCCCTGCGTTTACCCGCAGGCCAGGCGGTCGTGGCACGTGGACGGCGCTTGGGTGCCTATATGCAAGCCACCGCGCAACAAGCCAGCCACACCCCCGCGCGTGACGCCATGACGGTGATGCAAGAAACCGCCATCGACTGTCTTGCGCTTGCGGCACAATCGAGCGCATTGCAAAACCAAAGCACGCCCGTGCTATCGTTTTAAAAAATAATTTTTTATACAACAACCAGGAGCTTCGCATGAGCCAACTGCACACTACAACCGTAGCCAATCCCGCGCGCCGCCGGGTTTTACAAATGGGGGCCACCGGCGTTGCGGTGGCGAGCACACCTTTTGCGCTGCAGCTCTCACGGGCACAAGGCGCGCCGATCAAAATCGGTTTTCCAGTGCCGCTCACTGGTGCGTTTTCTGCCGAAGCACAAGACCAAGTACGCGCCGCTGAATTGGCGGTAAAAGAGTTCAACGCTGCTGGCGGCTACAAAGGTCGCAAAGCCGAACTCTTGGTGCGTGACGACAAACTCAACCCCGGCGAGGCCGCTACACGCACGCTGGAGTTGATCGAGAAAGACAAGGTCGACTTCATCGTTGGCTCACTGTCTGCAGCTACGCAACTGTCGATCAACGCGGTTACCAAACAACGCAAGGTAATTTTCAATTCCATCAGCCAATCCGACGCCATCAACGAAGCCAGCGACTGGAGCCTCTACACATTCCACGAAGCCTTAAATCCGCATCTCACAGCCGGTGCCGTGGCACGCTATGCCTTCCCCAAATTTGGCAAAAAGGTGGTCTACCTCACCGCTGACTACGCCTACGGCCACGAGATGGTGCGCGGCTTCCAACGCGCAGGCCAGAGCATGGGCGTGCAGACCTTGGCCGACATTCGCCACCCGCTCGGTGCGGCCGATTATTCGGCGTTTTTGCCGCGCATCCAGGCTTTGAAACCTGACATTTTGGTGCTCGCCAATTTTGGCCGCGACTTGGTCAACTCGGCCAAACAAGCCACCGACTTTGGCCTTAAAGCCAATACCAAAATCATCGCGCCGGTATTGCTCTACACCGCACGCCAAGCCGGGGGCGCTGAGGCCTTTGAAGGCATTCTGGGCGGTACCTCTTACTACTGGGGCATGGAAGGCACGATTCCCGCCGCCAAAGCCTTTAACGACAAGTTCCGCAAGGCCTATGGCGGCATCGTGCCGTCCGATTACGGCGCCTTGGGCTATGCCGGTGTGCGCAGCGTTTTGCAGGCGGTGCTCAATGCCGACGCCACCGACAATGTACGCGTCAGCCTGGCGTTGCGCCAGCTCCAGTACAACTGGTACAAGGGCGACCAGTTCTACCGCAAGTGCGACCACCAGTCGGTGCAGTCGGTGGTGATTGTCGAGAGCAAGTCCAAAAACATGAAAGACAAGTACGACGTCTTCAATGTGCTGGCCGTCGAAGCTGCGAACGAGAAAAACCTGCGCAGCTGCGAAGAAATGGGCCACAAAATCAGCACCTGACCGCGTTGCGCGCCGCCACTTCGTATAAGGCCAACATGTCCGACATCACCCTGAATTTGGTGCTTTTGCAAATCGTCACCGGCATTGCGCTGGGTGCGGTTTACGCTTTGCTGGCACTGGGCTTATCGCTCATTTTTGGCATGCTCAATGTGGTGAATTTTGCCCATGGTGCCTTCTTTATGGTCGGCGCATTTTTAGGGGTGTATTTTCAAGCCGCCACCGGCAGCTTTGTGCTCAGCCTGCTGATCACGCCCCTGGTAGTGGGCACGGTGGGTTTGCTGGCCGAGCGCTTTTTGGTGCGGCCCTTGTACGGGCGCGGCATCGACTACCCGCTGCTGCTGACCTTTGGCCTGAGCTATGTGCTGGTCGAGGCCATGCGCGTGCTGTTTGGTATTGAGGGCATGCCGTCGAGCACACCGGCCGCGCTGCGCGGTGCGGTCAACCTGGGCTTTGGCCACTTCCCGCTGTACCGTATTTTTTTGATAGCAGCCACCGCAGTTGTGGTGCTGGCTCTGTGGCTTTTTATCGAAAAAACCCGCTTTGGCCTCATCATCCGTGCGGGCTCGCGCGACCCTGAAATTGTGCGTGTGCTGGGCATCGATGTAGCCCGCGTCTGGCTCTTGGTGTTTGCCATCGGCACCGCCATTGCGGGTCTGTCGGGCGTGCTGGCCGCACCTACACGGGCCGTCAACCCCGAGATGGGCATCACGGTGCTGGGCGAATCTTTTGTGGTCACTGTGGTGGGGGGCATGGGCTCGCTGCCGGGGGCTGTGGTGGCGGGCTTGCTGGTAGGCGTCGTCTCTAGTTTGACCTCGCTGTTTGCCCCCGATTTGGCCGAGCTGTCGATCTTTGTGCTGATGGCCTTGGTGCTCTTGGTGCGGCCCCAGGGCTTGTTTGGCAAAGCCGGAGCCATGGGTTGATGCACAGCGCTATACAATTAATAGCTAAATTCGTAGAGCGCAGGCGCGTTGCAGCGGTTTTGCTGTTTTTACTGGTGTTTCCACTGCTGATGCCTTACGAGGCTTTGGCCGTGAATATTTTAATATTTGGCCTGTTCGCCGTGGGTTTTAACCTGCTGTTTGGCTACACCGGTTTGCTCTCTTTTGGCCACGCCGCCTTTTTGGGTGTGGGCAGCTATGCCACCGGCATTGCCATGGTGCACGGCGATGTGCCGTGGTTGGCCGCCATTGCCATCGGCGTGCTGGCTTCGGGCTTGGTCGGTTTGTTGATTGGCTATTTGGCAATTCGCACACGCGGCATTTATTTCTCCATGGTCACGCTAGCCTTGGGGCAAATTGTCTACTACGCCTTCTACAAAGCCGAGCGTTTTACCGGTGGCGAAAACGGTTTGCGTGGCGTGGTGGTGCAGCCGATGAACGTCGCTGGCTACACGCTCGACTTCAACCAACCCACCACCAAGTACTACCTGATTTGGATCTTTGTGGCCGCTGCCCTGTGGCTGGTCTCGCGTATTTTGGCGTCACCCTTTGGCGCGGTGATCGAGGCCGTGCGCGAGAACGAAAAACGCGCCGGCGCCTGCGGTTACGACGTAGCCCGCAGCAAGCTTTTGGTCTTTGTGCTCTCAGCTGCGCTGTGTGGTTTGGCAGGCTCTTTGCGCGCCCTGCATTTATCGGTGGTGCCCATCGACTCCCTGCACTATTTGCTCTCGGGCCAAGCCGTGATGATGAGCCTGCTGGGTGGTATGGGCACCTTCTTCGGCCCCTTTGTCGGTGCGGCAGTGTTTTTGTATTTGGAAGACGTTGTCACTGCGCTGACTTCGCACTGGATGGCCATCGTCGGCGTGGTTTTTATGGTGTTTGTGCTGTTTTTTCCGCGCGGCATTTGGGGCACGTTTTTGCAGCAATTGCGCAGGCGCACGGCCGCAAGCGGAGAGGCCCCATGAGCGCAACGATTTTAGAAGCCAAGAATGTCGGCCAGCGATTTGGCAATTTCCAAGCGCTGAGCAATGTCTCGGTGCAGTTCAAAGCGGGCCAACTCTGCGCCATCATCGGGCCCAATGGTGCCGGCAAGAGCACCCTGTTCAATGTGCTCAGCGGGGCCTTTGCACCCAGCAGCGGCCACGTGCTGTTTGAAGGCAGCGACGTCACCGGCTTGCCGCAACACCAGTACGCGCGCCGGGGCATTGCCAAAAGCTTTCAGATCACCAATATTTTCAAACAACTCAGCGTGCACGAGAACGTGCGCGTAGCGGTGCAAATGCGCCATGCCCGCTTCGACTTTTTGCGCGCCCGGGCCCAACTGCCCGGCGTGGCCGAGCAAGCCCAGGCCCTGCTAGAGCGCGTCGGTCTGGCGGGCTTGGCCAGCAAACCCAGCGCCGATTTGGCCCACGGCCAACAGCGCGCGCTCGAGGTCGCCATGGCCCTGGCTGCTGAGCCCAAACTGCTGCTGATGGACGAGCCCACGGCGGGCATGTCGCCCGAAGAAACCACCGTGATGATGCAACTCATCACCCGCTTGGCCGAGGAACGCACCGTGATTTTGGTCGAACACAAAATGAAATTGGTGATGGGCATTTGCCAGCGCTTGATCGTGCTACACCACGGTGAATTTTTGGCCGAAGGCACGCCCGACGAGATTCGCGCCAATGCCGAGGTGCGCCGCGTTTACCTGGGCCAAGGCAAATGAATGCCACACCTGCCGTGAGCCCCAGCCCTCCCTTGCTCCAGGTGCGCGAGCTCAGCGCTTGGTACGACCGCAGCCATGTGGTGCAGGGCATTGACCTCGAGGTACACCAAGGCGAAATCGTCACCCTGATGGGCCGCAATGGCGCAGGCAAAACCACCACCCTGCGCACCATCATGGGCCTGCTCACGCGCTTCAGCGGCGCCATCACGTTTGCAGACCACTCGCTTGGCCTGGCGCCCGCCCACGCCCGCTTCCACCACGGCCTGGCCTATGTGCCCGAAGACCGCCGCATTGTGCCCGGCCTGACCGTGCGTGAGAACCTTGCGCTGGGCCTGATTGCCAGCACCCGCCGCGCCGAGACCGAGGCCATGATCGAAGAAATTGCCGCCACCTTTCCGCGCCTGAAAGAGCGGCTAGGCCAAGAGGCCACCTCGATGTCGGGCGGCGAACAGCAAATGCTGGCCATTGCCCGGGCCATGATGGCCAAGCCGCAAATGATTTTGCTCGATGAACCCTCAGAGGGCATCATGCCCGTGCTGGTTGACGAAATGTTCGAGCTGTTCGCACGCATGAAGGCGCAGGGCACGACCATGCTGCTGGTCGAGCAAAACGTCGAACGCGCGCTCGGCGTCTCCGACCGCGCCTACATCTTGGACCAAGGCCGCATCGTCCACCACGGTAGCGCCGCAGCTCTGCTGGCCGACGAAGCGATTCAAAGCAAATACTGCGCTGTGTAGAACGCCAAAAGCTCGCGAAGACATGCCAGCGGTTTGGCAGTATCGATACGCTCAGCACGCTAGCGCCTTGTAAAAACCGAAAAACGCCCTACAATGCCCGCCAAATATGCGTGTGCAGCTACTAAATTTGTAGCATTTTAATTTGCTCCGCACGCCGCGCCGTGCTCGGCCCGGCCAAGGCAAACCCGCGCACCTGGCCTTGCGCATCGACAAACCGCCAGATGCCCGCTTCGGCCTGCTGCCACTGGCCAAGGGTTCCCAGCGGTGGCGGGGCCACCACCAAAGGCAATGCTGGCGTTTTGATGCCCACTGGCATGACGGGGAAGACCACGGGAGTGGGTTGCCCCGCCAAGGTGGCGGCCAAGGCCTTGGCAGCGGCCATGATGGGCATGACGTAGGGTAAGGTGGCGCCGTGCGCGTATTGCGCTGCGTCGCCCAGCGCGTACACATGGGCGGCGCTGGTTTGCAACAGGGTGTCGACGCAAATGCCGCGCTCGCAGCGCAGGCCTGCGGCCTGGGCCAAGCCGATGTCGGCGCGCAAGCCGATGGCGCTGAGCACCACGTCGGCGGGCAGCTGGCTGCCGTTGGACAATTGCAGCGCCAATCGGCCAGCGTCTGTGCTGCTCTGTGCATGGTTCACAGCTTGTACTGTGCAGCCCCAATGCCACTGCACGCCTGCGGCACTGAGTGCAATTTGCAACTGTCTACTGGCCTCTTCGGGCAGCAAGGCTGCCAAGGGCCGCGTGCCGGGGTCAACCACGCTGACGCGGTGGCCCGCTTGCACCAGGTCGTTGGCAAACTCGCAGCCGATCAAACCGGCGCCCATGATGACGATCTGCTTTTTAGCGCTTAGCTTGCTATTATTTTCAGAGCTGCTTACGCAGCATCCATGAGCATTTGCGCTGGCTTTTGCTTCATTTTCAGGCTCTTTTTGAAACTCCACAAGCTGCTGGTGGAACAGCGCAAAGTCTTCCAGCGAGTTAACCGGCAGCACTTGGGCCGCTGCGTCGCCTTGCAAGGGCACGCGAATCGGCTGTGCGCCACTGGCCAAGACCAATTGGCGGTAGCCCAACACGCCTGCACTGGTGTGCAATTGCTGGGCGGTGGTGTCGATGCGCAGCACGCGGGTATGGGCCAGGAGCTGCACTTGCTGCGTGGTCGCCATTTTTTCAGCGGGCGTGCTCACCAGTTGCGTGGGCGTTTTGCCCTGCGCAAATGCGTTGGACAGCGAGGGCTTGGCATAGAAGTCGCCACTGCCATGCGTCACAAGGGTGATCGGCATGGCTGCTGGGTCGGGCGCGCGTTTGCGCAGCTCGCGCACCACGCTCCAGCCCGCCAGGCCCGTGCCGATGACGACGATGGGCTGCATCAAACTTCTACGACTTCAAAGTCGGCCTTGGCCACGCCGCAGTCGGGGCAGGCCCAGCTGGCGGGCACATCGGCCCATTGTGTACCGGGGGCGATGCCGTCTTCGGGGCGGCCTGCAGCCTCGTCATAGACAAAGCCGCAAACGATGCAGAGATAGGTTTTCATGGTGCTACTTTCTTTCGAATGGAATACTGATGTGAGTGAGTCGTGCGCGGCGCGAAAAGCTTACGCCGCCAAGACCCTGGTCAATTGTGCTTGGTAATGCTGGGCATGGCGTTCCTCCACTTTGGCCAATGCTGCAAAGCGTTTTTGCGCTTTCTCCAGCGTGGCTTTGAACTGCGCGGCATGCTCTTTGGACTCGGCAATTTGCGCGTCCATCTCGGCCACGGCGGCGGCATTGCCTTCCGCCTCGGCGGTGGCGCGAAAGCCGGGGTACATCTCGGTGTATTCGTAGGTCTCACCGTCAATGGCGATTTGCAAGGCCTTGGCGGGCGTCATGCTGGCCTTGGGGTAGAGCAGGTCAAGGTGGCCAAAGGCATGCATCACCTCTTGGTCGGCGGTGGCCTCAAAGGTGCGCGCGGTGGCTTCGTCGCCCGTCTCACGGGCCAATTTGGCGAAGTAACGGTATTTGATGTGGGCCATACTCTCACCGGCAAAAGCGGCCTCTAAATTGGCCATGGTTTTGATTGCGGGGCGGCTGGCGGCAGTGCTGGTCTTGCTCATGCTGAACTCCTGTTGATAGGCTTAATGAATCGGAACAGGATGAATGCTAGGCTTTACTTGCTTGTACATCCAATTGAAAACCGCTAATTAGTTGATAAAAACTATTTAGCAGTAGGGATAAGCAAGAAAAAAGGCCCCACAGGGCCTTGGTAGCTAGCGCGGGTGGGCGCAAGGCCTTTATTGCACCTGCGCTTCGTCGCCTTTTTTGGCCACGGGCTTGGGCACCTTGATCTTGGCTTTGAAGCGCTCTTTCAGGGTGTTGTAGTAGGCCAAATTCTCTGCCGTGGTCCACCACTGCGCATACTGGCTGCGGTCTTGCTTGAGGCTGCCCGCTATGGCTGCGGCATCGCGCGGCACGAGCTTGTTGACCTTGACGACAGCGTAGCCTGCCGCGCCCACATCGACACCCACCCAGGCAGGCAAGGCCGAGGCATCAGCGCGCAGGGCGGCGTCGACAATGGCAGCAGGGAGTTTTTGCGCTTGATCGCGTGACAGCACCATGGCTTCCGACAAAGTGGCCGCAGCGGGCTTGGCCTTCCACTCGGCGAGTTTGGCTGCGCCTTCGCTGCGGGCCATGTCCGCCCCACGGCTGGCCACCAAACGCTCACGCACGCGGTCTTTCACCTCGGCCAGGGGCAGGGTGCGCGCGGGTGAATATTGCACGATGCGCCCCGCCACCAATTGGTTCGACGCGGTTTCAATGGCCTGCGTATTGCGTTTTTTGTCCACCGAGTCGGGCGAGAAAATTGCGTTCAAAAACTTGGGGTTGGCCAGCACACCGTTGGCACCTGGCACTGGGCTGCGCGCTACATTGCTGGCAGTTTTGACATCGAGCTTGAGGCGTTCGGCAATCGGTTTGAGGCTGTCCGCTTGCTCATAGACGCCATTGGTAAAGGCCTCGGCGGTTTCGGCAAATTTGCTCTGGGCTTTTTGCTTTTTCAGGTCGGCTTCGAGCTCGGGCTTCATCTCTTCAAAGCTGCGCTGCTTGGCCAATTTAATGTCGGTCAGGCGGATGATGTGGTAGCCAAACTCGGTTTCTACCACGGCACTGATGTCGCCCTTTTGCATGGCAAATGCGGCCGCTTCAAAGGGTTTGACCATGGCGCCACGGGCAAAGAAGTCGAGGTCGCCACCATTCACTGCTGAGCCGCTGTCTTGCGAGTTTTTCTTCGCCACATCGGCAAAGCTCTCGGGAGATTTTTTCACCTGGGCCAGCAGTTCTTCGGCGCGGGCTTTGGCTTTTTGGCGCTCGGCGGCACTGGCCGAGGCGGGTGCATTGATCAAAATATGGCTGGCGCGGCGTTCTTCTTGCCCGGACAAGCGCGCGGCGTTTTGCTCGTAATAGGTTTTGAGATCGGCTTCGGGCACGACGATGCTTTTCTTCACGCCGTCGAGGTCGAGCACCAGGTATTCAATATTGGCCTGCTCGGGGGCTTGGAACAGCGCGGCATTGCTTTTGTAGTACGCGTCTAGCTCGGCGTCGGTGGGTTGCAGTTTGGCGGCGTAGTCGGCAGTATTAAAGCGGCCCAACTGCACTTCGCGGCGCTCAAAATACGCGTTCAGTGCTGCGTCGGCCACGGTGTTCGAGGCAAAGCCGGTATTGGCCAAACCCTTCATGACTTGCTGCACTGCGATGTCGTTGCGCACACGGGCTTCAAACATTTCAGGGGTCAGGCCTTGGCTGCCGACCAATTGGCGGTAGCGTTCCATGTCGAGCGAGCCGTCGGGGCGGCGCAGGGCGGCAATGCTGGGATTTTCTTGCAGGTCGCGCGCCAGACGCTGGTCGCTGGTGGTGAGCTTGGAATGCTCAGACGCAGCGGCCAAGACGCGGTCGCGCACCAAACGCTCCAAGGTGCCGTATTTGGCTTCGGCCGAGTCCAGCATTTTGGGGTCCATCGAGGGCATAGAGGCACGCATGCGGTCAACGTCGTTCTTGTGCGCGTCGTCCCACTCGGGCTGGGTAATGGCCTGGCCATCGACCTCGGCCACAGCCTCGCCTTGCTGGCGAAAACGGTTGTAGCCGTCGATGCCAAACAAAGCGAAAGAGGGAACGATCAGCACAAACAGCATCAGCTGCATCGCCTTGATGTGGCGGCGAATAAAATCAAACATGCGTAACCTATCTTTGAGAATGCTCTAGCGACTGCTGTACCAAAAAAAAGGCGAACCCTGGTTCGCCTTTTAACTTTTAAACCTTGCCGAGTCGGTGGTGGGTGATGACGGGCTCGAACCGCCGACCTACGCCTTGTAAGGGCGCCGCTCTACCAACTGAGCTAATCACCCGACTTCAACAGCAAAATCAGTTCAATGCATCTTTCAAGGCTTTGCCCGGGCGGAACTTGGGCACCTTGGCAGCCTTGATTTTAATCGCAGCGCCGGTGCGGGGGTTGCGGCCACTGCGTGCAGCGCGCTTGCCTACGGCAAAAGTGCCAAAACCCACCAGCGACACGGTGCCGCCTTTTTTGAGTGTGGTCTTGACCGCCGTGATGGTGGACTCGAGAGCACGGGTGGCAGCAGCCTTGGAAATGTCGGCGTGCTTGGCAATGTGCTCAATGAGTTCTGTTTTATTCATGAAAGGCCCCTCAGGTTTAGCTTTGGTCTGTTGGTTCTAAGAATCCAGCGCTGCCTGCAAAAAATGGGGCGAGCGGAGGTGGATTCTAAGCGCATTACAGGGCTGCGGCGATGGCTTTGCCTAAATCCTGTGTGCTAGCGTTTCCCCCAATATCTGGCGTGCGGGGTGCGCCACTGCCCGGAGCGAGTACTTTTTCAATCGCCGCAAGCACTGCATCGTGGGCAGCTTTGTGGCCTAAATGCTCCAACATCATGGCCCCGCACCAAATTTGTCCGATGGGGTTGGCGATGTTGCGGCCGTAAATGTCGGGAGCCGAGCCGTGCACGGGCTCAAACAGCGATGGGAATTTGCGGTCGGGGTTTAAGTTGGCACTGGGCGCAATGCCAATCGTGCCGGTGCAGGCGGGGCCCAGGTCGCTCAAAATATCGCCAAACAAGTTGCTGGCCACCACCACGTCAAAAAAGTCGGGGCGCTGCACAAAGTGTGCAGTCAAGATGTCGATGTGGAACTTGTCGGTCTTGATTTGCGGATATTTTTTCGCCATTTCTTCCACGCGCTCGTCCCAATAGGGCATGGTGATGGCTATGCCATTGCTCTTGGTGGCGCTGGTCAAATGCTTTTTCGGGCGCGACTGGGCTAGCTCGTAGGCAAACTTGAGCACGCGGTCCACGCCAAAACGCGAGAACACCGACTGCTGGCTGACCATTTCGCGCTCGGTACCCGCGTACATGCGGCCACCCACGGCGGAGTATTCGCCCTCGGTGTTTTCGCGAACGATGTACATGTCGATCTCACCGGGCTGGCGCGGCGTGCCGTCTCGCCGCACCACGGGCGCGATGATGCCGGGCATCAGGCGCGCCGGGCGCAGGTTGACGTACTGGTCGAACTCGCGGCGAAACAAAATGAGCGAACCCCAGAGCGAGACGTGGTCGGCAATTTTGTCGGGCCAGCCGACTGCGCCAAAGTAAATCGCGTCGTGCCCACCAATCTGGGCTTTCCAGTCGTTTGGCATCATTTGGCCATGCTTTTCGTAGTATTCCCAGCTGGCAAAGTCGAAGTGGTCAAACTGTAGGTCGATGCCAAATTTGCTGGCCGCGGCCTCCATCACCCGAATGCCCTCGGGCATCACTTCTTTGCCAATACCGTCTCCGGCGATCACGGCGATGCGTTTTTTGCTCATGCTTACAGCTCCAAAAATTTCAGTTGAAAATCAAGTGTGAAAAAACGCCAGGGCCTCAGCCAGCAGGGGTTGGGGCGCTTCTTCGGCAATGTAATGCCCGCAGTCTAAGGCCTGGCCCGAGACGGCCGCAGCGCGCTCGCGCCACAGGGCCAGCACGTCAAAGCATTGGCCCACCGCGCCCTGCTGGCCCCAGAGCACGCGCAGGGGCTGGCTGAGCTTGCTCTGCAGGTCGGCGCGGTCGTGTTCGAGGTCGATCGTTGCCGAGGCACGGTAGTCTTCGCAAATACCGCGTGCCGAGCCGTCGATGGCGATACAGCGTTCGTATTCGGCCAAGGCCTCGGGCGCAAAGGCCGCCAGGCCCGCAAAGCGTTTGCCCATCACGCTGCGCAGGTAACGCACCGGGTCGCTTTCGATCAAGGCCTCGGGCAGGGGTGGCGGCTGGACCAAAAAGAACCAATGCCAGTAGGCCTTGGCAAAGGCCTCATTGGTCTGGGCGTACATGGCCAAGGTCGGCGCGATGTCAAGCAGCAGCATGCGCTGCACCGCTCTGGGGTGGTCCAGCGCCAAGCGGTGCGCCACACGCGCGCCACGGTCGTGCGCCAGCACTTGGAACTGGCGGTGGCCCAGGTGGCGCATCAGCTCCAGTGCGTCTTGTGCCATTGCGCGTTTGGAATAGTTGGCGTGCTGCGCGTCGCTCGGCGGACGATCGGAGTCGCCATAGCCGCGCAGGTCCATCAGTACCACGTGAAAGCGTTGGGCCAGTGCAGGTGCCACGCGGTGCCACATGGCGTGGCTTTGCGGGTGGCCGTGCAAGAGCAGCAGGGGGGCACCGCTGCCAGCTTGGCGCGCACGCACCCGCAGGCCGTTGACCGGCACGTCGAACACATTGAATTCTGGCAACATGGCTACAGCATAAAGCTATTTATTTGATAGCTGTCTACGTATATTCCACGCGGCTTGCGGGCTTATTTGTCGCCTTGCTGCGGGGGCGCAGCGCGCACCACCAAGGCCACGCCCAGGGCGGTAAGCAAGGTGCCAACAATGGTCTGCGCGGTGATGGCCTCGCCAAACAAGAGCCAGGCCATGAAGGCCGTACAAGGCGGCACCAGGTAGAGCAGGCTCGTCACCGCTGTGGCGGCGCCGCGTTGGATCAGCAAATACAAGAGCGAGCTACCGCCCACCGTCAAACCCAGCACTGACCAAGCCATGGCCCCGAGCAACTGGCCGTTCCAGTGCATGCTGCCGGGCTCTAGGGCTGCCAGCGGCAGGCTGACCAAAGCTGCTGCAGCCAGCTGCACCATATTGGCGGTGCGCACGTCGCAGGCCTGCACAAATCGCTTTTGATAGAGCGTGCCAATGGTGATGGACAGCAAGGCCAGCAGGGCCAAAGACAAAGTGAGCGCATTGGCCTCGCCGCCCTGGCCCAGCTTGCGCGAAACCACCAGCAGCAAACCGGCAAAGCCCAGCAACAAACCCAGCCACTGGCGCGCGCTGACACTGGCTGGAGCGCTCGCCACGCCGCAGGCTGCGCTACCGCCGGCACCGGCCTGAGCGGCCTGACCCGCCCACGACAGCCACAGGGCGGTGAGCACCGGCTGCAAGCCCACCAGCAAGGCCACCAAGCCCGCACCCATGCCAGCGTGCACTGCAGCCCATACGCCGCCCAAATAGCCCGCATGCATCAGCACCCCCGTCACCGCCAAATGCCCCCACTGCGCGCGGCTGCGCGGCCAGGGCACCTTGGCCAACACAATCCACGGCAGAAAACAAGCCATCGACAGCAGGTAGCGCAATACCAAAAAGTGCAACGGCGGAGCATAGGGCATGCCATAACGCGCCACAATAAAGCCGGTGCTCCAAATCAGCACGAAGACCACGGGCATAGCGTGAACGGCCCTTGCCGAGCCCACAGGCGTAGCGTCTGTTGGCATGGGTGTTTTACTTAACCTTGGCCCGAATTTCAGGCAGCGCTTTTTGCAGGTAATACACCATTGACCACACGGTCAGCACGGCGGCCGCCCAGATGAGCCAGGTGCCCCACAGGCCGGTGTCGATAAAGCCCAGCAGCACGCCGTCAAACAGCAAGAAGGGGATGGCCACCATTTGCACCACGGTTTTGAGCTTGCCCAGCATGTGCACTGCTACACTTTTTGCAGCACCGATCTGCGCCATCCACTCGCGCAGGGCCGAGATAGCAATCTCACGGCCAATGATGATGAGGGCTACAAACACGTCGGCGCGCTTGAGGTGCACCAAGACCAAGAGCGAAGCGCAGACCAAAAATTTGTCGGCCACCGGGTCTAAAAACGCGCCAAAGGACGAGCTTTGGTTGAGCCTGCGCGCCAGGTAACCGTCGAGCCAGTCGGTGAGCGCAAACACCACAAACAAGCAGGTAGCCAACAAGTTGGCTTGCTGCACGGGCCAGCCCAGGTAGAACACGCCCACGACCAAGGGAATGGCGACAATGCGCGTCCAAGTCAAGATGGTGGGGATGGTCAGGAACATGCCCGATTCTGGCATGGGAAACGCCGCCCAGCCGCGCTGGTGCAGCTTTAGTGCAAGGCGCGGTAGATTTCTTCGGCCAATTCGCGCGAGATGCCATCGACATTGGAGATGTCTTCGACACCCGCATTGCCAACACCGCGCACACCACCAAAGCGCTGCAACAAAGCCGCGCGGCGCTTGGGGCCGATACCGGGAATGTCTTCCAACTTGCTGCCGCCCACTCGCACTTTGGCACGTTGGGCGCGCATGCCAGTGATGGCAAAGCGGTGTGCTTCATCGCGGATTTGCGCCACCAGCATCAGCGCGGCCGAGTCCTTGCCCAGGTAGATTTTGTCGCGCCCATCGGCAAACACCAGTTCTTCTAAACCAACTTTGCGCGCTTCGCCCTTTTCCACGCCGACAATGAGCGACAAGTCCAGGCCCAGCTCGGCAAACACCTCGCGCGCCATGCTCACTTGGCCCTTGCCACCGTCTACCAAGACCAAGTCCGGTAGGCGCGCGAGGCCGCTTTTGCTGGCCTCGGCCAGCTTGCTGTAGCGCCGCGTCAGCACCTGGCGCATGGCGGCGTAGTCGTCACCGGGCGTGATGTCGTGGATGCTAAAACGCCGGTATTGCGCGCTTTGCATTTTGTGCTGTTCAAACACCACGCAGGAAGCTTGGGTGGACTCGCCCGCGGTGTGCGAAATGTCAAAACATTCGATGCGCAAAGTGGCCAAGTCGTCTTGCTTGAGCTCGAGCGCCTCGGCCAGGGCGCGGGTGCGGGCTTGTTGCGAACCCTCTTCGGCCAGCAGGCGCGCCAACTGCAGGTCGGCATTTTTTTGCGCCATTTCCAGCCACACGCGGCGTTGCTCGCGCGGGTTGTGCACGGCGTGGATCTTGTTGCCGCTTTGCTCGATCAGCGCCTCGATCAAAGCCTTGCTGGCGGGGTGGCTGGTAACCAGCAAGGGCGGCACTGGCACACCCAGGTAGTGCTGGGCCATGAAGGCCTCTAGCACTTGCACTTCTACTTGTTGCTCGGCCAGCTCTTGCTTGGCCACGTTGGGGGGCGTGGCTGCACCTTCGTCGTCCAAACTGGCCGCGCGCAGGGCCGAGGCTTCGTCTACATGGCTGGGGAAGTAAGGCCGGTCGCCCAAATGCCGCCCGCCGCGCACCATGGCCAGGTTGACGCAGGCCCGGCCCCCGTGCAGCTTGACAGCCAAAATGTCGACATCTTTGTCGCCACCCGTTTCCATCGACTGCTGGTGCAAGACATTCGACAGCGCAGCGACTTGGTTGCGCAGCTCAGCGGCTTGTTCAAATTCGAGTTTGTCGGCATGGGCCATCATGCGCGCTTGCAGCACCCGCATGATGGACTCGGTCTCGCCTTG
>CANFOR010000008.1 GCA_947448675.1 Betaproteobacteria bacterium | reverse complement strand
TGGCCTGGCAGCGGCCAGCAGCGCCAGTGTACAAACCCCCGTGCAATTGGCGGCCAATTTATCCATCAGCAAAAGCAATGGCACCACGAGCTTGGCTGCAGGCGCTACCACCACTTACACCATCGTTGCCAGCAATGCCGGGCCTTCGGCTGCGGATGGAACCACGGTGCAAGACGCCATTGTTACGGGGCTCAATTGCACAGCTCTCACGTGTTCGGCAACAGGTGCCACTTGCCCAGCAGCGCTGAGTGTGAGCGGCTTCCAAAGCCCGGGTTTGGCTATTCCGAGCTTTCCGGCCAACTCCAGCGTCAGCTTCCAATTGACCTGCGGGGTTACAGCTACGGGCAGTTGAAGGCCAGCGCAGCAACCCCATTTTGGCAAGCAAAATGCCGATTGGGAAGCTGGCAATAGTTGGCATTTTTGTAGAGGTTGCACCACGCCCCTTGTGTAAAGTGTGAAGCGCGTCATGCAACTGTGTAAGCCTATGGTAAAAGCGCCGTGACCATGCACTCTGCGTGCCAATGTAGAGCGAAAATTGCGTTTTATTTATCGCGTGGGCAGTGGCTATGGCACAGGTTTATATCAAGACAGAAAAAGGTGTTGCGGAATTGAACCGTTCCAAGGCCTGCATTGAGCCGCAGTTGGCATCGCTTTTGTTCATGGTGGACGGGCGCAAAACGGTGGATGAATTGCATGCCCTCTTTCTTGCGCGCGGCGCACCCGATAACGGCCTCGACCTGTTGGAGTTGGGTGGCTATATTGCCAAACAAGAGCAGGCCTCGGCAGCCTCTGTACAGCCCGTCACGCGCTTGCCTACCCAGACGCAGGTGCGGCCATTGAGGCCGTCCAACCGCGCGCCAAGCGAAGCGGGTGTGAGCAAGCCAGAATCGCAAGCGCAAGCCTACCAGGCCCTGTATCTGCATTTGATAGATGTCTGCAAAGAGCACTTGGGCATGGTCAAAAGTTGGCGAATGCAAATAGCCATAGAACGCGCCAGCAATATGGTGCAATTGCGCGCCTTGGTCAAACCCTTAGAAGATGCCGTTGCCCGCAAACAAGGCCTCGACCAAGGCAATGCGTTTAGAAGCAAGACAGAAATGCTGATTCGCAAAATCAGCAGCAATGTAAACGGCTTGCGTAAAGCCACGACCATGCCGCTTACAGTCGTGCCAAAGCGCTACGCTTCACGTGCGGCCAATTCGAACATGGCTAAATTCACGCGCTCGCACGGTTAAATGCTGGCCTGCGCCGCGGCCAAGGTGTTGACCAAGAGCATGGTGATCGTCATGGGCCCTACACCCCCGGGCACGGGCGTAATATAGTTGGCCACTTGGCGCACGCCCTCAAAGTCGACATCGCCGCAGAGCTTGCCCTGTGTATCGCGGTTCATGCCCACGTCGATCACCACCGCGCCGGGCTTGACCATGTCGGCGGTCAGCACATTGCGTTTGCCTACGGCGGCCACGATCACGTCGGCCTGCAAGGTCATGGCTTTGAGGTCAGCCGTGGCGCTGTGGCAGATGGTCACAGTGGCGCTTTGCGCCAGCAGCATCAGGGCCATGGGCTTGCCCACGATATTGCTGCGGCCTATCACCACCGCGTGCTTACCTTTGAGGCTGTAGCCAATGCTCTCGAGCATCTTCATGCAGCCGAAAGGTGTGCAGGGCCAAAAGCCAGGCATGCCCGTCATCAGCGCGCCTGCGCTGGCCACGTGAAAACCGTCAACGTCTTTGGCTGGCGCAATGGCTTCAATGATTTTTTGTGCGTCGATGTGCGCAGGCAGGGGCAGCTGCACCAAGATGCCATGGATCTGCGGGTCGCGGTTGAGCGCCTCGACGCGTGCCAGCAGGGCCGCTTCACTGAGCGTAGCGTCGTAGTTCTCCAGCACCGAATGCAGGCCGGCTTCGGCGCAGGCCTTGACCTTGTTGCGCACATAGACCTGACTGGCCGGGTTGTCGCCCACCAGTACCACGGCCAGCCCGGGCGTGATGCCACGGGCTTTTAGCTGCGCGCATTGGGTGGCGACCTCGGTGCGCAGTTGGCGTGACAAGGCGTTGCCGTCGATCAGTTGAGCAGTCATAGCTTAAAAGTAATGGTTTTCAGAAGTAAAAACGCCCGCAAGCAAGTACTGGCGGGCGTAAGCAGCTATAAAAATTATAGCAAAAAATGCGCAGCCTAAGCCTTGGGAGCATTTTGGCCCAAAGCAATTTTGAGCAAATCGGCCACCGTGTTGGCGTTCAACTTCTCCATGATGTTGGCGCGGTGCGCCTCCACGGTTTTGATGCTGATCCCTAAGTCATCGGCAATTTGTTTGTTCAAACGACCCGCCACAATGCGCTCCAATACCTGGGCCTCGCGGCTAGTGAGTTTAGACAGCAAAGCGTCGCGGCTGGCGGCTTGTTGCGAGGTGGCAAAGCTGCCCTTGGCGCGCTCGAGCATGCGCTCGACCAAGCTCACCAGCTCGTCTTCTTTGAATGGCTTTTGGATGAAGTCCATCGCGCCCTTTTTCATGGTGTCAACCGCCATGGGCACGTCGCCGTGGCCGGTGATGAAGACGATGGGCAGCGGACTCTTGCGCTCCATCAAGCGATCTTGCAAGTCCAGGCCGGTCATGCCCTGCATGCGAATGTCCACAATCAAGCAGGCTACTTCGCGGGCGTCGTAGCGGGCTAAAAAAGTTTCGCCGGAGTCGTAGCAGCGCACCCGGTAGTCTTTGCCTTCGAGCAGCCACTGCAGGGAGTCGCGCACGGCTTCGTCGTCATCGACCACGTAGACAGTACCTTTTTTGGGAATCAAACTCATGCTTACTCCGGAGATGGATCGAACTGGCTCACAACAAAGTCGTTTGCTGCAAATTTAGGAGCGGGCGGCACTGGTAACCAAAAGCTGAAACGGCAGCCTGCTATCGCGTCGCCATTGTAAATGTTCTCAGCGCTGATGCGCCCTTGGTGCGACTCGATGATAGATCGGCACAAATTCAGACCAATGCCCATGCCTTCGGCCTTGGTGGAGAAGAAGGCTTCATACAAGCGCTGCATCACCTCGGGGGCCAGGCCTTTGCCGGTGTCTGTCACCACAAAGTCCAGCACATCTTGGCCGTCTACTTGGCGCGGCGCGACGTGCAAGTCCACATTGCGCTGGGCCGTGGGCCGCTCGGCCAAGTCCACCGACTCGGCAGCGTTTTTGAGCAGGTTCACCAAAACCTGCTCTATCAAAATTGGGTCCACCAGCAAATGCGGTAAATGGCCCGCCAAATAATACGAGAGCCGCACATTGCGCCGCCGCAATTCGATATTGGCCAATTCCACCGCTTCGCTGATCATCGAGCCGACGTCGGACTGCGTGCGGTTGGGTTCGCTGCGCTTCACAAAAGAGCGAATGCGTTGAATGATTTGCCCCGCGCGCTGGGCTTGGCGCGCGGTTTTGTCGAGCGCGGCAAGCAGGTCTTCTTCACGCAAATTGCCCGCTTGGATGCGGCTGACCATGCCATTGCAATAGTTGTTGATGGCGGTGAGTGGTTGGTTCAATTCGTGTGCCACGCTAGAGGCCATCTCGCCCATGGTGATGAGGCGGCTGGCCGACTGCGCCCGCTCGGCCTGGTGGGCCGACAGGTCTTCAGCCTGGCGGCGCGGCGTGATGTCGGTGGCGATCACCATTTGCGCCAAGCGTCCATCGACCCAACTGAGGTAGCGCGAGCGTACCTCGATCCATTTGCCTAAATTCGGCACAAAAATCTCGGCGTTCTCGGCCACGGCGGCAGTGAGCTGGCCGATGGGCAAGCCAGCCATGGTATCGACATCGTCGGCGGCCTCGTCGAGCGTGGGCGCAGGCAAACCCGCTTGGGCCACCAATTGCAAATGGCCCGCCGTGTCGCTTTGGAACCATTGGCGGTAGAGCTTGTTGGCAAACAGCAGTTCGGTGCTGCCCAGGGGTGCTACAGAAACCGAAGCATCCAGCGCTTCTAGCACCGTGGTAAAGCGTTCGTAAGACTCTGACAGCTGCTGCCGAATGCGGTTGGGCTCGGTGATGTCGGTCATCGAGGTCATCCAACCGGTCTGCTTGCCCGCAGCGTCGATCAGCGGCGACACATACAAACGCGCATCGAAAATATGCCCGTCTTTGCGTTTGACGCGCACCTGAAAACCACCCACCGTGGTGCGGCCTGCCAGCTCGTCTTCTAAGCGCGCGGTGAGGATCTCGATATCGGTTTCGGGCCAGTAGGGAAAGGGCGCGGTGTGGCCTACCAGCTCGGTGTCGCTCCAGCCTGTCATTTGGCAAAAAGCGGCGTTCACATAGGTGATGCGGCCTTGCATGTCGAGTGCGCGCATGCCGGTGAGCATGGAGTTTTCCATGGCGCGGCGAAAATTGGTTTCTGACAGCAGCGCCTGCTGCGCTTGCATGCGCCTGCGGGTGTGCCGCCAAGTGCCCAGCAGGGCCCAGGCGGTGAGCAAACTCAGGGCGCTGACCAACCAAAACAAACCATTGCCGATCAAGCCTAAAGAAGTGCGGTAACCCTGGGCACGCAGTACCAAACCATTTCCTACGGGTGAGATGGGCACTTCGTATTCGGTTGCGCGGTTGGCCCAGGGCAGTAGGCGGGCCACAGGGGTTTTGGCAGGCGTGACGTTGCCCGCGAGTAGCTTGCCGTCGTCGCTCAGCAAAGACACCGCGTATTTGCCGCCCAGCTCAGGCGGTATGCCAAAACGCAGGAGGCCATCAATGGCGTATTCACCGACGATGACGCCTGCAAACTTGCCTTGCGCGGCCAGGGGCACTTGCAACTGCAGCGTGGCCGCGGCATCGGCGTGGTTGACGGGGTTGGAATAGACGGGCTGGCGAATATCGTGCGCCAGGTCGAAGGTGTTTTGCGTCTCGCCTGCAGGCAGGCTTTGGCCAGTGGGGTATAGGGCGCTCTCCGGTGCGCTAGGCGAGGCGTAGGCCGCGCGCACTTTGCGCCGCGCATCGATCCAGCTCACGCCCAGTAGCTCGGGGTATTGGCCCACCAGGGACTCGGCCTGGGCTATGAACTCTTCGGTATCAACCTCTTGGTTCGACACATCGTGGGCCAGGCGCATCAACTGCTCTTGCCGCTCGAGCAAACGCAAGCGCAGGCGCTGCTGGGCGTATTCGACATCGCGCTTGACGGCCTCTTGCTCGCGGTCCATTTCTTCAAAGCGCAGGTAGACGAAAGACGCGCTGATGGCCGCTAAAAACAAGAGCACGGCGGCCAGCGGCGCGAGTGTGGCCACGCGGTCTTGCTGCACCGGCGACTGCTTGCGCCACCATGAACGCCACGCGCGTCCCCAAAGGGTTTGTGGCGGACGGGGCTTGCTAAGGACGGCGGGGGTGGGCAGTTGCGGCGCAGACATGGCGCAAGTGTAGAGCTTTGCACCAAGCAAACGGAAGGCGAAACAGCAATGCAAAGCCTAGCGCAGGGCGCTGGCAAACTCGGGCTCGTCGACCCCACCAAACACAAAACCGTCAGCTTCAATGGACTCCACAATGGCTTCCAGTTGCTTGACGGTGCCGGGGTGGATCTCGTGCATCAGCACAATGCCGCCGTTGTGCGCGCGAACGGTGGCCAGCACATGGCCGGCGTAATTGCTGTGAAACTGCGGCAGCACGCCGCAGGTGGCGGCCTCTTTGGCGTCAACCGAACCGCTGTGGTCAAAAGCCCAGTCGCAAGAGTCCACATGCCAACCCACAATTTTGTAGCCGCGTTCGTGCAGCAGGGCATTGGTCTCGCAAGACGAATTGCCATAGGGGTAGCGAAACAATTTAAGCGGCTGCAAATCGCCCGCCAAAGCAGTTTCGGTTTTGATGACTTCTTGCGCCTGCGCTTGCACGCTGATGCTATGAAAATTGGGGTGATCCCACGAGTGGTTGGCAATCACCAAATGCCCGGCGGCGCGCACCAGGGCCACCAGCTCGGGGTGTTGCTGGGCCTTGTGGCCGATCATAAAAAAGCTGGCACGAATATGGTGGCGCGCCAGCACCTCCAAAATAATTTCGGTTTGCCCGGGCTGTGGGCCGTCGTCAAACGTGAGCGCTACGCGGCGTGCCGGTGCGGCGGTAGCAATGTCCGACGCGTATTTGCACTGCTCGTGCAAGGCTGGTGCAGGCTGGGTCA
Source organism: Betaproteobacteria bacterium (assembly GCA_947448675.1). Lineage (GTDB taxonomy): Bacteria > Pseudomonadota > Gammaproteobacteria > Burkholderiales > Burkholderiaceae_C > CANFOR01. The sequence continues at coordinate 20,725 of CANFOR010000008.1, read as the reverse complement.
GCTTGTCGTCGAAATGCGCCAAGCGGTGCGTGCGAATGCTGCTCGCGTCGGGCCAGGTGTGTGGACCGGCAGGCAGGCCTGCGGTTTGCGCTGAGAATGCCGTTACAGTCCGCACAGGTGCACCAGTACAGCCTGAAGTGCTCTTACAAGCATAGCAATGGCTGGCAGCGCCAAGCACTAAAAGCGCGCACAGCGCGCGCAAAGTAGGCCCTAGTGCATGCTGCGAAATAAAGCGTGAAAAGGAGCTTACAGCGTGACGCGAAAGAGACTGAGTAACAGTGCGCAAAAGGCTTCTCAAAAGGGGCTTCCAAACGGGGCTATTCAACGGGTCTATCAAACGGGCTATTGCACAACAGCGCATCAGGCAGCCCGTTGAAACACGGGCTGCAGTGCGGCATAGCAGGCGCGGTATTGCGCGTAGCGCTGCGCGTGTTGTGCGCCAGCGCCCGGCTGCGGCGTGTAGCGCTGGTCGACTGGCGGTTTGCTGCATAGCTGGGCGATGCGGGCCGGGCTTTGCGCGCTGAGCGCGAGCAGGGCCAAGCGCGCCGCGCCCAGGGCCGCACCCACACTGGCCGACCCGCTGACCGTGACTTCTATCTCCAACACATCGGCCAGCAACTGCGCCCACAGTGCGCTGCGCGCACCACCGCCCACCAGCTGGGCACTGCGGATTTGGCTACCGGCTTCTTGCAGGGCTTGCAGGCCGTCGCGCAGGCCAAAGCCCACGCCTTCTAACACCGCGTAAGCTAGGTGCGCACTGCCGTGCTGCGGGCGCAGACCCATGAACACGCCGCTGGCGGTAGCGTCGTTGTGCGGTGTGCGCTCGCCCGAGAGGTAGGGCAAAAACAGCGGAGCCTGGGCTTGGTCGGCAGTGCTGAGCAAGGCCACTTGGGCGAGCAGTGCGGCTTCGTCTACCGCGCTGGTGAGCTGGGTGACCCAGCGCAAGCAACTGGCGGCGCTGAGCATCACCGTCATTTGGTGCCAGGTTTGCGGGAGCGCGTGGCAAAACGCATGCACAGCGTTGTGTACGTTGGGCCGGTGTTGGTCTGTGACGCAAAACACCACGCCGCTGGTGCCCAGCGAAATGAAGGCGTCACCCACCTCGACCACGCCCATGCCCATGGCGCTGGCAGCGTTGTCGCCCGCACCACCGGCCACCACCACGCTGCTGGGCAGACCCAACTGCGCGGCCACAGCAGCGCTCAGCGTGCCACTGGCTGCGCAAGCTTCTACCAAGCGCGGCATGTGGGCGCGCGTGAGCCCGCAGGCTGCGAGCGCAGCGTCAGACCAGTCACGCTCGGCCACGTTCAGCCACAAGGTGCCTGCCGCGTCGGACATGTCAGAGACGAACTCGCCAGTGAGCAAGTAGCGCAGATAGTCTTTGGGCAACAAAACCGTGCGCAAGGCTTGAAATACATGCGGTTCGTGCTCTTGAATCCATAGCAGCTTGGGTGCGGTAAAGCCGGGCATCACCAAGTTGCCGGTGATTTGCTCAATGCTGGGCAGGCGCTCGCGCAGGGTTTGGCACTGGGCCGCGCTGCGCGTGTCGTTCCACAAAATGCAGGGCCGCAACACCTGGCCCTGCGCGCCCAAGAGCGTTGCCCCGTGCATTTGTCCCGACAGGCCCAGGGCTTGCACTGCGGCATAGGCCTGCGGGGCTTGTTGGGCCAAGCTTTGGCAGGCTTGCAGCAAGGCTTGCCACCACTGTGCCGGGTCTTGTTCCGACCAACCTGGGTGCACTTGCGCAAGGCCAAGTGGCGCATGCGCCGTGGCCAGCACCGCGCCGCTGCTGGCCATCAAAATGGCTTTGAGCTCTGAGGTGCCCAGGTCGATGCCTAAAAAAGTGGGGGAAATGGGTGTTGTCATATGCTACAAATTCAATAGCTGGATACGCATATTCTATGGGCGTTCTGGGCTTATTTATGCACAGCCGCGCATGACATCCGGCGCTATTTGGGCTGAGAGCTGTCCCTAAGCTGGACCAGCCGGACGGTCTTGTGACTGGCGTACCAATGCATGGAAGGCCTCTGCCCATATGCCAGAAGGTAAATTGGCAATCACTTTGGAGAGCAATGGGACCAATAGAGACAGACACTTTGCGCTCAACCGCCAGATAGGTTAAAAAAGCTTCCACCTGCGCCTGCCCCATGTCGCGCGGATGCTGTTTTTGATGAAAATAAATGAGCTTTTTCACCCAATACACATACGCCTCTTCGGTTCGCAGACTATAGTGCAGGTAACGGATTTGTTCCCGCAACTGGTCCAGCAGCCGAGTTGACTTAAACACAGGTGTGCTGGTTTTTCTGGAGTTGTTTTGGCTGTTCATTTATACGGTATATCGGCTGCGAGCTATATTGCAAGCGGCTTGGCGGGCGTTTCTGCTTCTGATGTTAGGGAGACAAAAGCCGCGATGGGTGGACAGACACCTGTCTCCCTATATTGAGTTATGGCTCATCTATGCTCATCCGCGCCCTAGTCACAAGTCTGCTGCTAATGTCCGCTGCGGCGTTTGCGGATGTTGAGAAATTTGCGATCCCCGGGGAGAAGGGGATGGCCATTCACTGGTGGCCAAAACTGGTGCCGGTAGCGGGCTGGATGCAAGATAAGGACTTCAGCTTCAAGTACAGCATTAATGCACTTGCACCTAGCGGCGCGTCCTTTGCAGATTCAGAGACTGTCATGTACGCCAAGGCCATCTACAAGCCACGCGTTCCAGACCTTAAGTCTCTTGCAGCGCTGATCGAGAATGACAAGAAGGACTTCGTCACGAACGTTCCGGGAGTCATGATTGAAGAGGCAACAGCACTTGTCACTGCTGACGGGAAAAGTGCGGTCTCATTGATCTACACGCCAAGAAGTAAAGAAAACTGGGAGAGAGTTTCCTATTTAGAAGAAGGCGATTTCTACCTCATCTTCACGGTCAGTTCGCGGACTAAAAATGGTTTTTTGGCTGCGATCAAGGTATATGAAAAGCTCGTCTCGCAGTACAAAGAAAAACCATAACAGGTTGCTCGTCGCGGACACGCAGCAGCAGGTTGCCGCTGAACGGCGAGTGCTGCGTGCCGGACAGCGCCGACGTTAGGGCTTCAGGCGCATGAATCCCGTCCTGGCTATTTCGGCGCTGCTTCTCTTAGGCACACTGGTCTTGCTTGTCGCCCTGTCTTTGCTGGCCCTTCTTTGGCGCCACCTCCCGCTGTCGCAGCGTGTCAGCGAGGCGCTGTTCACTGTGCTTGCGGTAGCACTCTGCACGCCCGTTCCAGTTGGCTTGGGCACCGGCGCCATGTACTATCCAATTGCCATTCTATACACCAATCGAGCGCAGCTAGAGTGGCACATAGGCTGGTACGCACATTCGCCTGAGCTTGTGGCGCCATCCATTCTTCTTACTGCGGCAATCGCCTACTTCGTGTCCCACAAACTTCTACCCAATAGGTCGGCTCGCGCATATGCAAAGACGTCCTCTTCGTCAGTCAAGCCCTAACCCCTTACAGGGACTTCCCACATAGTCAAGCAATGTAGGCGATAGCATTTCCTTGGTAACGGTTTTCTTGCATTTTCGTAGTCTGAATCAGCGGCACAACGGGAACAGACTGCACATCTACAGACGGGTTTATTGCACTTGGTGCGACCCCAGATACGAACCGCTCGGCAACGCCCTATTCCGTTCCCGTGGTCACCACCGATTAGGTGCCACAAAGGGTTAGTCGGGCTTGGTTGCCGCCGGTCTGACCTGTTTACTGCATCTTTGCTGCCGCTCTACGCAGTAGCAACACTCACCGGTAAAAGCATCCCCGGCTTTACGCTCACATGGTGTGCATCAAATGGCTTGCCCCGCACAAACACCGCCCACAATATTCGCGCATTCTTGTTGGCCAGCGCCACTACCGCCTTTTGCCAACCGGATTTTTCTTTGAGTTGATGCGCCCACTTGGAGATGGGGTCATCATGCTTGTGCGCATTCATCACGACAGACTTGGCCCCCTGGATGAGCAGCATGCGCAAATACATATCGCCACGCTTGGTGACACCAATGACATGTTTACGACTCTATTAGGCGTGAATAAAAGCCCGACGGACTTTCGTGTCAGTTACTCAACCGTCACGCTCTTGGCCAAATTGCGCGGCTTGTCAACATCAGCGCCACGCGCGCAGGCCGTGTGGTACGCCAGTAGCTGCAGGGGCACGACGTGCAAGATGGGTGAGAGCGCGCCGTAGTGCTCGGGCATGCGGATCACGTGTATGCCTTCGTCGCTTTCAATCTGGGTGTCGCTGTCGGCCAGCACGTAGAGCACGCCGCCTCGGGCGCGCACTTCTTGCATATTGCTTTTGAGCTTTTCCAACAGTGCGTCATTGGGCGCTACGGTGACCACCGGCATCTCGCTGGTCACCAAGGCCAGTGGGCCGTGCTTGAGCTCGCCCGCAGCATAGGCCTCGGCGTGGATGTAGGTGATTTCTTTGAGCTTGAGTGCGCCTTCTAAGGCGATGGGGTAGTGCAGGCCACGGCCCAAGAACAGGGCGTTTTCTTTTTTGGCAAAGTCCTCGGCCCAGGCCATTACTTGCGGCTCTAGCGCCAGCACGCTTTGCAGGGCCAGGGGCAGGTGGCGCATGTCTTTCAGGGCTTGCGCTTCTTGTGCGTCGCTCAAACGGCCCTTGACTTGCGCCAAAGCCAGGGTGAGCAAATACAGGCCCGCCAACTGGGTGGTAAAGGCCTTGGTCGATGCCACGCCGATCTCCACACCGGCGCGGGTGACGTAGGCGAGTTTGCACTCGCGCACCATGGCACTGGTGGCGACGTTGCAAATTGTCAGGGTGTGCTCCATGCCCATGCTGCGCGCGTGCTTCAGCGCGGCCAGGGTGTCGGCGGTTTCGCCGCTTTGGGTAATCGTGACGACCAGGGTTTTGGGGTCGGGCACCGAGTCGCGGTAGCGGTACTCGCTGGCAATTTCGACTTGGCAGGGCACTTGGGCCAAACTCTCGAGCCAGTACTTGGCCACGCTGCCGCTGTAGTAGCTGGTGCCGCAAGCCAAGATCAGCACTTTGTCGATGGCCTTGAACACGCTGTAAGCACCGTCGCCAAACAACTCGGGCGAGATGCCTACCACGCCCTCTAGCGTGTCGGCAATGGCACGGGGTTGCTCAAAAATTTCTTTTTGCATGTAGTGGCGATAAGGCCCCAACTCGGCAGCGCCGCTGTGCGCGTGCACGGTTTTGACGGCGCGTTGCACGGGCTTGCCCGCGCTACTCAGCACCCAGTATTTGCCCAGCTGCACGTCGACCACATCGCCTTCTTCGAGGTAGACAATTTGGTCGGTTACGCCCGCCAAAGCCATGGCGTCGCTGGCCAAAAAGTTTTCGCCCACGCCCACACCCACAATCAGCGGCGAGCCCGAGCGCGCACCGATCACGCGCTGAGGCTCGTCGCGGTGGAATACCGCCAGCGCATAGGCTCCCTGCAGTTTGGCAATGGCCGATAGCACTGCGTCCAAAATGTCGCCGTTGTACAGGCTGTCGACCAAGTGGGCAATGACCTCGGTGTCGGTTTGGCTGACGAATTCATAGCCCTGCACTTCGAGCTTGAGGCGCAGGCTTTCGTAGTTTTCAATGATGCCGTTGTGCACCAAGCCCACGCGCGGCGGGCGCGCTGCCAAGCCTTCTTCGGGCGTATCCGATGCCAACAAGATCGACTCCGGCACGGCGCGTGGCCCCGCGCTGAAGTGGGGGTGGGCATTGCGCACCGCAGGCACACCGTGTGTGGCCCAGCGCGTGTGGGCGATGCCGGTGTGGCCTTCAAAGGGCTGGCCAGCGGCTTGGTCGGCATCGAACTGCGCCTGCAGCTCGGTCACGCGGCTGGTGGTGCGGGCGCGCTTGAGGCCCCCTGCATGCACGGCTATGCCGCAGGAGTCGTAGCCACGGTACTCGAGCCTTTGCAGGCCCTGCACCAGGATGGGAACAATATTGCGGGTAGAAACTGCACCAACGATGCCACACATGGTTTTGCCTAAAAGTTGTGAATGGGCAGACTGTAGACCTGGTAAAAAATTATTTTCAGTTGATTAATTGCAATTTTTGAAATTTAATTTCATAAATTTCATAATTTATAAATAAATTTCATAAAATATAAAAATATGGAACAAATCACGCTAGACGCAACCGACCTGCGCATCTTAGACGAGCTGCAGCACAACGCCGCGCAGAGCAACCAGGGCCTGGCGGCCAAGGTGCATGTGTCAGCTCCCACCTGCTTGCGCCGTGTCAAGCGCTTGGTCGACGCGGGCGTGGTTGAGCGGCAAATCGCCCTGCTCAGCACCGACCGCTTGGCCCCCATCTTGGGCTGGGGTTTAACCGCCATTGTGGAGGTCACGCTAGACCAGCAAGGCGCTGAGCAACAGGCCGCGTTTGAAGCGCGTGCTGGGCGCGACGCGGCGGTGCAGCAGTGCTACCGCGTGTCGCCGGGTCCAGACTTTGTCTTGGTGGTTTTTGCGCGCGACATGCCCGCTTATTTGGCGCTGGCGCAGCGCCTGTTCACGGCCGATGCGAATGTGCGCAACGTCAAGGCATTTTTCAGCTTGAAGCGCAGCAAATTTGAACCCAATATGCCGCTAAATGTGCCGCAAAATATCCCGTTAAATACCCCGTTAAATACCCCGCCAAGGCACGCCAATACTGCGTAGACAGCTATTAAAATTATAGCAATTTCTTTTCAGGCCGCTGCCAGTTGCCCATGTTCACTTGGCGCGCGCGGGCCACGGCAAGCTTGCCCGGTGGCACGTCTTTGGCCACCACACTGCCTGCGCCCACGGTAGCGCCTGCGCCGATGGTGACCGGGGCTACCAACACGCTGTTGCTGCCCACATGCACATCGGCCTCGATCACCGTGCGGTGCTTGTTGGCACCGTCGTAATTGGCGGTGATGCTGCCCGCGCCGTAGTTCACCCGCTCGCCCACCGTGGCGTCGCCCAGATAGGCCAGGTGGTTAGCCTTGGCGCCCTTGGCCAGGGTGGCGTTTTTCACTTCCACAAAATTCCCAATGTGCACGCCTTCGCCCAGTTGCGCACCAGGCCGCAGCCGCGCAAACGGCCCCACCAGTGCGCCAGGGCCGACCTGCACGCCTAAGCGTTCACCGTCGATATGGGTAAAGGGGTGGATCACCGCACCGGCATCGATGCGGGCATTGGCAATCACGCAGTTGGCACCAATGCGCACGCCCTGGCCCAGGCTCACTTGGCCCTCAAAAATGCAGCTCACGTCGATCGCCACGTCTTGCGCGCAGAGCAGTTCACCGCGCACGTCCAAGCGTGCCGGGTCGGCCAAGCGCACGCCTTGCTCCATCAGAGCATGGGCGTGGCGCAGTTGGTAGGCGCGCTCCAGCGCCGCCAGTTGCACTGGGCTGTTCACGCCGTCGACTTGCACGGTGTCTGTGATTTTGTAGGCCAGCACCTGCACGCCATCGGCCACAGCGTGTTGCACCACATCGGTCAGGTAGTACTCGCCTTGGCTATTGGTGTTGGTCAGTTGCCCCAGCCAGCGCTTGAGCATGGCCGTGGGCACGGCCATGATGCCGCTGTAGCACTCGCGGATGCTGCGTTGCGCGGGTGTGGCGTCTTTGTGTTCCACGATGGCCAGCACCGCGTCACCAGCTGCGTTGCGCACAATGCGGCCGTAGCCCGTGGGGTCGGCAAACTCCACGGTGAGCAGTACCGGCTGCGCGCCCGCGCAGGCATCGAGCACGGCTTGCAGCGTGGCGCTGCCAATCAACGGCACGTCGCCATTCAAGATCAAGGTGGTGCCTTCATCGGGCAAGAGTGGCACAGCTTGTTGCACCGCATGGCCGGTGCCAAGCTGTGGTTCTTGGCGCGCAAACTTTAAAGCAAAAGCCGCGCCAGCGCCCACCATGGCTTGCGTAGCTGCTTCTACTTCTGTAGCACCGTGGCCGGTAATGGCAACGACCGAGCGTGGCTGCAGCGCGCTGGCCGCGGCCAGCACATGGCCGAGCAGTGGGCGGCCCGCCAGCGTGTGCAGTACCTTGGGCAGGGCCGACTTCATGCGGGTGCCCTTGCCCGCAGCCATGATGACGATGTCTAAGTTGTGCATTGTTGGTGTTGAATCAAAAAATTAGCTGCCATTGCGAATGCCGCTGGCCACATGACCTGCAGGTACGTGGTCTGCTGCCGACTGTACATGGCCGGTTTGGTCGTCGAAGAAAAAATCGGGTTCGAATTCGCGCAAAAATTCACCTTTTGCCAAACCACCTAAAAACATGGCCTGGTCCACGTCGATGCTCCAGTCCATCAGGGTGCGAATGGCGCGCTCGTGCGCGGGCGCGCTGCGCGCCGTCACCAAGGCGGTGCGGATGCGCATGGCCGGTGTGCTCTCGGCCTGCAGACGGTGCAGGGCTTGCAGCAGGGGCTTGAAAGGCCCAGGCGGCAGGGGCTGCGCGGCTTTGCGCGCCTCGTGCTTTTGAAAGGCGGGCAGGCCACTTTTGTGGAACACCCGCTCGGCTTCGTCAGAGAACAGCACCGCGTCGCCGTCAAAAGCAATGCGCACTTCATGCGGGTAATTGGTTTGCGCATGCGCCGAATGCGTGGCCACGGTGGCCGCAGCAAAGCCGTTGTCCAGCGCGGCGCGCACATCTTCGGCGCGGGCCGACAAAAATAAATTCGCTTTGAGCGGCCGCAAGTAGCGCCAAGGCGACTCGCCGCGCGTGAAGGTGCAGCGGATGATGGGCAGCTTGTAATGCTCGGCCGAACGCATTACGCGCAACCCGCTCACCGGGTCGTTGCGCGAGAGGATCACCACCTCTACGCGCTGCGCCTCGGGCGTGTTGAAGGCCAGCAGTTTCTTCACCAGCGAAAAGGCCACGCCGGGCTTGGCGGGCCGCTCGACGCGGTCGAGCTGCAAGCGCATATAGGCTTTGTCGTCGCTTTGCTCGAAGACCTGGTTTTCTTCTTCAAAGTCGAACAAGGCGTGCGAAGAAATCGCCACCACCAACTGACCTTCTAGCGAGGCGCTCATGTTTATTTGACCAATTGGTTGAGTTGAATAATCGGCAGCAACACCGCCAACACGATCAGCATCACCACCCCACCCATGGCGACGATCAGCAGGGGCTCCAAAATCGTGGCCAATTGCAGGGCGCGGCGCTGCACTTCGGCACCCAGCTGGGTGGCGGCGCGCTGCAGCATCACCGGCAGTTGCCCGGTTTGCTCGCCCAGGCGGGCAAACATCGGCAGCAGGCCGGGGAAGCGCTTTTTGCCCGCAAGCGCCGAGGCCAGCGGCGCGCCTTCGCGCACCAGCACCAGCGCGTCGAGCGCGTCGGCCCGCATGGCGCGGTTGCCCAACGTCTCGGCTGCGGCCTGCAAGGCTTTGAGGATGGGCACACCCGCTGCCGCCAAGATGGCCAAGGTCGATGCAAAGCGTGCCGCGTTGTAGCCGCGCGCCAGCTTGCCGATGATGGGGAAATTCAGCCACGCTGCGTCGAATTTCAGGCGAAAAGCCTCGAAAGTCAGCGCCCAGCGTGCGCAGACAGCTATCAAAAAAAGAGCAAGCAGCATCCACAAGCCCCAGTTGCGTACCAAGCTGCTGATGCCCAGCATGGCCACTGTGAGCCAGGGCAGGGCGCGCTTGCTGCCGACAAACACATTGGCCACTTGGGGCACCACATAGCCCACCAAAAACAGCACGATGGCAAAAGCAATGCAGGTCACGATAGCCGGGTACAGTGCCGCGCCAATCAGCTTGGCGCTCAGGGCCTGGCTGTCTTCTTGGTCGCTTGCCAAGCGCTCCAGCACCAGGCCCAGGTTGCCGCTTTGCTCGCCCGCGCCGACTACGGCCACATAGATGTTGGAGAACTCGCGTGGGTACTGGGCCAGGGCTTTGGCAAAACTCGAACCGGCGTTGACCTCGGCGCGCAGTGCTGCGACCAAGCCGCGCTGGCGCTCGTCTTCGGCCTCATCGGCCAAGGCGGTGAGGGCGCGCTCCAAGGGCAGGCCAGCACCGACCAAGCCCGCTAACTGGCGCGTCCACACGCACAGCGCTGCGCTGCCAAATACGCGCGAACGCCACAGCGTGGGGTTGAGCGCGTTGCCTTGCGCGTCGCCGCCAGCGGCTTGCCCGCTGCCACCGGCCACAGCTTCAACGGCCAGCGGCACCAAGCTGCGCGCGCGCAGCAGGCCGCGCGCAGCACGGGCAGTGTCGGCGTCGACCACGCCCTTGGTGGTATGGCCGTCGGGGTCTAGGGCTTCAAAAGAAAAAGCAGGCATGCATGGATGGTAGCGGGTGTTCGCGGCTGTCGGGGGCAGGCTCAGTTAAAGTGCCAGCCATGCTTGCAGCCGCCCCCATGCCTTCGCCTTCGTTTTCTGTTTCTCAACCCGGCGCTTTGCGTTGGCAACGCCCACCCCTGGCGTTGCTCTGGTTGCTGGCCTGGCTCGCGGCCTGGGTGCTGTGGAACAGCCTGTGGGACGGTGCCCTGTACGGCGACAACGTCGAACAGTTTGTCTGGGCCCACAGCATGGAGTGGGGCTACCACAAGCACCCACCTATGCCAACCTGGCTTTTGGGGGCTGCAATGGCCCTTGTAGGCCCGCAGTGGTGGCTTGCCAATGCCATGGCAGGCCTGTGCTTTGCGGGCACCGGGGTGCTGACCTGGTTGATCGCCCGCCGCCTGGGCGGGCCGCTGGTGGCGGCGCTCACGGCGGTGCTCTGGGGTTTGCAGCAAAGTTTCAGCGTGACGGCGCACATCTACAACCACAACACCGTGCTGGTCTTGTTTGTGGCGGCTTTTGTGTGGGCCGTGCTGCGGGCTTTGGCGGTACTGGATCGCCCACGCCAGGCCTTGGCCTGGTGGGCGCTGAGCGGTGCGCTGGCGGCGGCGGCGGTGCTGAGCAAATACCAGGCTGTGCTGCCCCTGGCGGCATGGGCATGTTTTGCGCTGTACAACGGCAGGCCACGGCTGCGCGTGGTGCAGGGTTTGGTGCTGGCCGCGCTGCTGTGCTGCGTGCTGCTGCTGCCGCATCTGCTGTGGAGCGTGGTGCACCATTTTCCGAGCCTGCGCTATGCCTCGCAGGCCTTGCAAGAGGGCGGGCTGTGGCACCGCTTGTCGTGGGTGCTGACTTTTTTTGTGAACCAAACCCGCATGCTCTTCCCCCTGCTGCTTACTTGCTTGTTGGCCGCTGGCGTGGCTTTTGCTCGAGGCACCTGGCAGGTGCGGCGCAAGCCGTCTGCGGGGGCGCCGCAATTAGCCGTGCAGAATGTGGGGAGCGTGGAGAATCGGCCAGTGCTGGCGCAGCACAGCGATGGGGGCCTGGAAAGGCTCGGCCAGTGGGCCCTACTCTGGGGCCCACTGGCCCTGGTGGTGCTGGCCTCTTTGCTCACCGGCGGTGTGCTGCGCAACCACTGGGGCGTGCAGCTATGCCAATTTTTTTGCCTGTGGCTGGCGTGGCGTTGGCAGAGCAGCCCCGCTTTGGCTTTGCCGCGCCTGCTGTGGCTCGCCGCTTGCGTGCACCTGCTGGGTTTTGCTTACTACGCGCACAAGCAAAGCAATCCACTGGCTGCACAGGCCCAGAGCCGGGCTGATGCCGCCTACCCTGCGCGGGCCATGGCGCAGGCCGGTTTGGCCCTGTGGGATGGCACTACAAACTGCCCGTTGCGTAACGTGGCCGGCGACTTTGAAGCCGCCTTGGTGTCGATCTATTCAGGCCGCAATCCGGTCGTTTACGGCGACGCGGTTTCTACACCCTGGGTCACGGCGCGCGCGCTGCAAGCGCAGGGCGCGCTCTACGTGGTGGCGCAGGAGGCCGACTTGCCGCCCGGCTTGGTGGGCAAACGCGCCTGGGCTTTGAACGCGGCCTTGGCGCCGCAGGGCAAGCAAGTTTGGCTGGCGGTGCAGTTGCCTGCGCAGCCCTGCAAGTAGGCGCTCAATCGCGCGTTACGCGCACCAGTTCTTCGCGGGTGGTGATGCCCGCTGCGATCAAGCGCTCGCCGTCTTCGCGCATGAGCGTCATGCCCTGCGCTATGGCAGCAGTGCGGATGTCGGCCTCGCTGGCTTTGTTGTGTACCAGGGCGCGCGTGGCTTCGTTGGTGACCAAGAGCTCAAACACGCCGGTGCGGCCTTGGTAGCCGGTGTGGCCACAGTGTTCGCAGCCCTTGCCTTGGCAGTGGCTGCACAGCTTGCGCACCAAGCGCTGGGCCAGCACGCCCAGCAGTGAAGAGCTAAGCAAAAATGGCTCCACGCCCATGTCGGTCAGGCGTGTCACGGCGCTGGCCGCGTCATTGGTGTGCAAGGTGGCCAGCACCAAGTGGCCGGTGAGCGAGGCTTGGATGGCGATTTGCGCAGTTTCAAAGTCGCGTATCTCGCCGATCATGATGATGTCGGGGTCTTGCCTGAGGATGGCCCGCAAAGCCTTGGCAAAGTCCAGGTCGATCTTGGCGTTCACCTGGGTTTGGCCCACGCCGGGCAGCTCGTATTCAATCGGGTCTTCTACCGTCATGATGTTGCTGGCGCTGGCGTCGAGCTTGCCCAAAGCCGCGTAGAGCGTGGTGGTTTTGCCCGAGCCGGTGGGTCCCGTGACCAAAATAATGCCGTGCGGCTGGCCAATGAGCGCTTCAAAGCGCGACAGCGTTGCGCCCTGCATGCCCACCGACTGCAAGGTGATGCGCGCCTCACTCTTGTCGAGCAAACGCAGTACCGCGCGTTCGCCGTGCGCGCTGGGCAAGGTGCTGACCCGCACGTCGACCGCACGCGTGCCAATGCGCAGGCTGATGCGACCGTCTTGCGGCAGGCGTTTTTCAGAAATGTCGAGCTCGGCCATGATTTTCAAGCGCGAGATCAAGGCTGCATGCAGTGCACGATTGGGCTGCACCACCTCGCGCAGGGTGCCGTCGACGCGAAAGCGCACCGAGCTGTGGCGCTCGTAGGGCTCAATGTGGATGTCGCTGGCACCGTCGCGCGCAGCTTGCGTGAGCAGGGCGTTGAGCATGCGGATGATGGGCGCGTCGTCGCTCGTTTCGAGCAAGTCTTCTACCGCGGGCAAGTCTTGCATCATGCGCGATAAATCGGCGTCGTTTTCGACCTCGCTGACCACCGTGGCGGCGCTGGACTCGCCTTGGGCATAGGCTGCGCTGATGCGCTGGGCCAAGGTTTCGGCAGCCAGGTTTTCTATGGCCAAGGCGGGGTTGCCCGGCGCTGCGTGTTTGCGCAGCACCTCGCTCAGGGCTTGGCGGTCGCTACCGGGCTGCAGCCACAGCGTGAGCTGGCCTGCGTCTTCGCCCAGCAAGAGCTGGCTCGTGCGGGCAAAGGCATAGGGCAAGAGGTAGCGCATGGGCTTACTTCGCAGGCGCAGCGGGCATGGCGGGCGCTGCTGCGGGCTTGGCCTGGGGCAGGCTCAAGGGCGGAGCCACACGCATGGCCGGCGCGCCCAGTGGCGGCATGACGGCCGACTCGTTCACCGGCACGGTGCTGCTGCGCACTGGCTGGGCTTCTTTTTCTTGCGCGCGCATCAGCTCGTAACGGTCGAGCGAAAGCGCCTCGCTGGCCTGCGCGTCGCGGATGACGACGGGACGCAAAAACACCATCAAATTGGTTTTACTGCGGCTGCGCGATTCGCTTTTAAACAGGTTGCCAAAGAAGGGAATGTCGGCCACGCCGGGCACCTTGTCTTGGTTGCCTGCATAGGTGTCTTGCAGCAAACCACCCAGCACCACAATCGCGCCGTCGTCCACCAAGACGGTGGACTCGATCGAGCGCTTGTTGGTAATCAAACCGCTGGTAGCGCCCACCGAAGAGTTTTGTACGCTCGACACCTCTTGGTAAATTTGCAGCTTGATGGTGCCGTTCTCGCTGATCTGCGGCTTCACGCGCAGGGTCAGGCCCACGTCTTTGCGCTCAATGGTTTGAAACGGGTTGACGGTGCCGCTGCTGCCCGCGTTGTTGTTGGTGTATTGGCCGGTCACAAAGGGCACGTTTTGGCCGATCACGATCTTGGCTTCTTCGTTGTCGAGGGTAAGCAGATTTGGCGTGGACAAAATATTGCCGTCGCCAGTGGACTCTAAAAAATTGGCCAGCATGCTGAGCACCAATTTGCCACCGACCTGGCTGCCCAGTGCAAAGTTAAATCCCGAGCTGACCGACTTGGTCGCGCCCGTGGCCAGGGCCACGATATTGGTTCCCGTGACGCTAGAGTTGGTGCCAAAAACGCCGATATTGCTGCTCTTGGAGCCCAGCGCGTTTTGCCACTGGATGCCAAACTGCGCGGCCTTGCTGCTGTCCACCTCGGCGATCAAGCTCTCTACATAGACCTGGGCGCGCCGCCCGTCGAGCTGGTCGATCACGGCACGCAGTTGGCGGTACAGGGGCTCGCTGGCGCTGATGATGAGCGAGTTGGTGGCCGGGTCGGCCTGGATTTGCCCGCCGGTAGACGGCTGCGCCGAAGCGGCCACGCCCTGGGCTGCTGCCGCGGCACCTGGCGTGCTGGGCGCGGTAGCCGAAGCGCCGCCAGCGCCACCCGAACTGGCGATGCTGGCGCGCAAAATGCCAGCCAGTTTCATGGCATCGGCGTTCTTCAAATACACCACGTAAATATTGCCCGCTGCACTCAGGCCACTGGGCTGATCGAGTCGCTCAACCAGCGAGCGCGCCAGGGCCGAGCGCGCCGGGTTGGCCGCGCGCACGATCACCGAGTTGCTGCGTGGCTCGGCCACGATGGCGGTTTTGAACGAGTTGTCGGCCTGCCCTTGCGCAGCAGCGGCCACGCCACCGCTGTCGATCAAACGCACCAGCAAGGGCACCAGGTCTGCGGCCACCGCGTGCTTGAGCGGAATGATCTCTAAGTCGCCCGCGCTGGGCAGGTCCAGCGCCGCCACAATGCGCGCCATGCGCTGCAGGTTGTCGGCGTAGTCGGTAATCACCAGCGAGTTGTTGCCGGGGTTGACGTTGATGGTGTTGTTGGGGCTGATGAGGGGCCGCAAAATCGGCACCAGGTTGTTGGCGGTTTCGTAGTTCAGGCGAAAGATTTGCGTGACGATCTGGTTGCCACTGCTGCTCGTGGCCGGGGCAATGCTGACACTGCCGCCTTGCAGTTTGGCATCGGCCTCGGGCACCACTTTGTACAGGCCCGCGCTCTCCACCACGCTAAAGCCCTGCAGGCGCAACGCCGCCAAAAATTGGTCGTAGGCCGCGGCTTTGGAAACCCCTTTGTCGGTGACCAAATTGATCGTGCCCTTGACGCGCGGGTCAACCACTACATTGCGCCCCGTCATCACCGCGATGGTACGGGCTACGTCGGCAATGTCAGCATTGCTAAAGTTCAGCGTGACCTGCTCTGCAGGCCGGTGGCTGACCGCATTTTGCGCATGCAAAACGCCCGGAAGCAGCGCAGACAGTGCGTAGCCAGCTATAAAAAAAGGAGCGAGCTTGTTCATAAGGCTAACCTAGTTGGATGGTAGAGCGCAGCCCATTGCGCCTGCCAATGATATTGAGCAAATTCGACAATGCCGCTTCACGCTCGGCCGTGGCGCTGGCCTCGCCGCTAAAACGCAAACGCGCGCCCACCCACTGGCCACGCCCACTCAGTTGCAAGGCGCCTTCTAGCGTGTCGAGCACCAAGATTGCATTGCTGCCGCCGGTCAGGCGCAGGCGGTAGCTGCCCATGGGCCGCAGGGTCGACAGGCGCGAGCCCATGTCGAGAGCTTGCAGCTCGGCGCTACCCGCAATCTGCATGCGGCCCGCGTTCCACTCCAGGCTCAGCGCCTGGCTTTGCAATTGCAAACGGCCCTGGGCTTGCAGGGTGTTCCAGGGTGCGCCCAGGCCGCTGAGCAATTGCGCAGGCCAAGTGCTTTGCGCGTCGGCCAGGTCCAGGCGCATACCAGCCCAGCGCGGTGAGACACTGACTTGCAAAACCTGCGGTGTGCAGCACTCGGCGAGTAAGCCTATGTGCAAGCCGCTCCAAGCGGGGCGCAGTGTCCACTGCACCCGCTCGGGCAAGGCGCTGATGTCTTGGCTGCCTTCGCCGCCGGTAAAAAGCAAACGCGCCGAGCCGTTCCACACCGTGCCGCGCGCTTGGGCCAGCTGCACTAGGCCCTTGCTTTGGCTGGCCACCGCGTCAGCCAGCCACTGCGCGGGGGCGAACAGCAGCAGCGCGCAGAGCGCACCCAGGCAGCTACCCCAGCCTGCCCAGGCCCAGGGCGCAGCCGGGCTGCGCGCGTTCTGGCGCTGGCCCTTTGTGGGGCCGCGCAGGCTGGTGTGCGCATTGCTGCGGCGCTGGAGCGTAGGCAGCTTCATGGTGGTGGCAGTGTGAGCACGACGCTGCCGTCCCAGCCGGTGCGCGCGGCGTTCTGCACCAGCTTGGCTTCACTGGGCAGGGCCCGGGCATTGCTGCGCGCTGCGGCCAACCAAGCGGCCAGCGCTGCGCCCGAGCTGCCCTTGAGCGTGACGGTCGCGCGCTCGCCGACAATGGACATTTGGCCGGTGCTGCCCAAATGCTGTTTGACGGCGACATCGAGTGTTTTGGCGCTGTCTTCGCCCTTGGTGCGCGGCAGGGCTTGCAGGCTTTGCGCTTGCGCGGCCAAGCTTTGCATGCTGGCCAGTTGCGCGTCGAGGCTGCGGTGCTGGGCCTCGGCGCTGCGCAAAGTAGCCAAGGCGGGTGCAATGCCGACCCGCCACAGCAAGGCCAAGCCGACCACGGCGCTGGCGGCCAGCACCAAGTTGCGTTCGCGCCGGGCCAGGCCGCCCCAGGTGGCGGCAAAGCGTGCTGCTAAGCCTTGCAGGCCGCTGTTGCTCTTGCTCATGGCGCGGCCACCCGCAAGACCCAGTTGCCAGCTTCTTCACGGACGCTGTAGCCTGCCGCGGCCAGGGCTGTACGCAGCGCATTGGCATCGTTGGTGGGCAACTTCAGGCCTTTGAGTGTGAGTTCATTTGCTACAAATTCAATAGCTGTCGGCGCTTGCTCTGCCTTGGTGTTGGCCGCAAAGCCTGCCAGCATGGGCTCTAAATCGCGCGCACCCACTGCACCGGTGGCGGCGCGCAGTGCGGTCAGTTCGCGTTCCATTTGCACCGGCGCGTCGACCACCAAGGGGATTTTGGGGAAGGTGCTGGTCAGCAGGTTACGCACTTGCGCGCGCTGGGCCTCGAGCGCGCTGCGCTCCTTCCAGGCCCAGGCGTTCAAGCCTAAGAGGTTGATGACCAACAGCGCCACCACACCCCAGCGCGCAGGCCTCCAAGCGGGGCTACCGGCCCACTGCGCCCAAGCCAAGCTGGCGCGGCGCGCCAAGCGCGTGCCGCCGGTGGAGGCCAGGTCAAACTGGGCCAGGTCCCAGCCTGAGCGCGCTGCAGCCACCAGGCCTTGCGCGTTGTGGCGCAATTGCACTTTGCTGCCCAAAATTTGTTCGGCCAATGCCGCCACGGCGGGCTCGGCAAACACCGTAGGCGGGCTTTGCGCGGCATCGGCCTGGCTTGGCCAAGCCAAGGCGCTGCGGGCGCTGGCGTTCAAGGGCAGGCTTTGCACGCCGTCGCTGGCGCAGCGCAGCAGCCAGGCGTTGTGCGGCTCGCCCAGCGCGTAGTAGCTGGCGGCTTGCTCGGCGGCGCTGGACGCCAGTGGCGGCGCAAACTCAGGCACCACGCGCGCCACAATGCGCCCTGCGGCCTCAAAGGCTTGCAGCCAGGCTTGCAGCCAGGCTTTGTCGCAAGCCGCCACCCACACGCTTTGCCCGGTGGCCGCGCCGGGCGAGAGGGCCAAATGCAGTTGCGCGGGCTCGTCGAGAAGGCGCTCTTCGAGCATGCCGTCGAGTGCGGCGCGCAAGCGGGCACTGCCCAGCTTGGGCAGCACGATGCGCTGCCACGACAGCATATGCGCGGGCACCACCGCCACCAGCTCGTCGCTGCGCGGCAGCAATGCCAAGGGTGCGCTGCCATGCTCGGCGATGGCAGCGTCGTTGCCCGCGTGGCTCGCCTCGCCCAAGAGCCCACTGGCCGCGTCGCGCGACAGCACAAAGCGCAGCTCGCCTGTCGCGGCAGCGGGTGTGGACAGGGCAACGATCAGCGAGAGCATGGACAGCAGACTTGAATCAGGTTGGGTAGCAGGGCATAGAGGGCAGTTCTGCGCTATTGCAGACTGGGCCAATTGTAGGGACTGCGCAATGCATGCATGTGTACACCGACTACAAAGAGGCGCGGCTGCGCCACAGGGTTTTCATGTCCAGCCCGTCGCGCTGCAACAGCGAATGCTCTTCGATCACGGTGCGCTCCATGCGCAGGCGGCCGCGTACTTCAAAAAAGCGCGTGGCCACGCTGTGGCGGCCCTGACCGATCAGCACCGCGCTCTCACCGAGCAATTTGCCTGCGTCGTCTAGGCTGCGAAAGTAGCTATTGGCCCGCGCGTCGACCAAGCTGCGCGCTTGGGCCATGTTCAGGTCGGGGATGCTGGCGTAAATAGCTTCGGCTTCGGCGGTATTGAGGTTGAGCGGCGTGCGCACGGGTAGCAGGCTCACATAGGGGCTGAGGCTGGCCACCGTGGCTGCGGATAAGCCCAGCCATTGCAGTTGCGCAATGCGCTGGGGCAGCAGCATGGCGGTGGGGCTGATGGCCGCGCTGGCCGTGGCGCTAGCGGGATTGCTGGCCAAGCTGGCCGTGAGCAGGTTTTGCGACAGGTCGAGCAGCTCCGCCTGGGGCAGGTTGAGCAGGTTGAACAAGCGCGCGAAGGCCAATACATCGGGCTTGGAAATTTTGTCGCCGTCCACTAAGTTGAGCACATTCAGCCGACCTTGCATATCAACAATTTGGCCTGACAAAAACGCGTCGAGCTGGTTCTCTGGCAGGTCGCTGGCGCTGTTATTTTTGTCAGCCGCTAAAAAGCTCGACAAGCGCGACTCTTGCAGCGGCACGGCCCAGGGCTCAGACAAATAGTCGGCCCCGCCGCTGCGTGCGTCTTCGCGCAATATCAGGCGCGCCCAGTCGAGGGCGCCAGTCAAAATCCAGGCCGCTTGTACGCGCCCGCGCTCGGCGCTTTCGACTTCAATCGAACGCCATTGCTGCCACAAAGCCGTGGCCGCAAAACTGGCCACCAAGGCCACGGTGAGCATGGCGGCCAGCAGGGCTGCGCCGCGTGCGCGCTGTGTGTGCCCCGGCCTGCGCCAAGGCGTTCGCCGCTGCAGCGCGGGCCGTGCAGTGTGTAAGCCAATGGCGCTCATGACTTGCCGCCGCCGATCACCGGGCGCACCCAGTCTTTGCTGATGACTCCGCTCAGCGCCTGGCCTGCAGAGAGCGTGAGCACCAGGCGCACGCCGTCGGGCTGCACCGCAATGGCGGTGTTGTTCGCGTTGGTGCTGCTGCTCACCACGCCGCCATCGCCCGCCGCGCTGCTGGCCAGTGCGTTGCTGTTGTTGGCTGCATTGCTGGCCGCATTGGCACTCGACAGCGGGTTGCTCCAGGCGTCGTTGCGGTAGAAAAAAATCTGCCATTGGTCCAGGCCGGCGATGGCCACTTCGCGTTGCTGGTCGGCGCTGCTGGCGTTTTGTGCCCAGGCCTGTACGCGGCCCCAGGCATCGAGCAAGTCGGCACGGCTGCGCACCGGCGGCGACTGCCAGCGTGTCCAGCTGCCCCGTCCCTGGTTCTGGCCCTCTATCATGCGGCGCGCCCAGCCGACCACGCGCACCGGGCTGTCGCCCGCCGAGGTGTCGCGCCGGGTCAGGCGCAGCACACGGCCGTCATAGTCCATCGCGCTAACCAGGCCAGTCTCGACCACGGTGTCGAGGTCGGACGACCATTGCGCCAAGCCGGTTTGCAGGGTGAGCACGCTGTCGGTGCGCTCGCGCAATTGGCTTTGCGCACGGGCCATGCCGTCGAGGCCGCGCCAGCTCAGCAGGGCCAGCAAGGCCATGATGGCCAGGGCCACCATCAGCTCGATGAGGGTGAAGCCGCGCGGGCGCGGCATGTTCAAAACCGCCCCACGATGGTGGCCACGCTGAGCACCGGGTTGGCCGAGGCCTCTGGCCCGGCGCGCACCGCAGCCTCGACGCGCCGAAAGCTCGGGTTGGGCGTGGGGTAGACCGAGACGGTGACGCCCATGGTCTGCCCGGCTTGTTGGCAGGTGGAGCTGCTGTCGCCCACGCCGGGCATTTGCTTGGCCAGGCGCATTTTGACCAGCTCGTTCTCGGCGCAAATTTGCGCCAGCAGGGTGTCGCTTTGGCGCTGGGCGTTGTACTGCAAAGCGCTGGAGGCGCGCACGCCAGCGGCCAGTGCAATGGCGGTAATGGCCAAAGCTACCAGCACCTCGATCAGGGTAAAGCCCCGCGCATGCAAGCGGCTGGGCAGGCCACGCAAGCTCACGGCAGGGCCACCGTTTGCACCGCAAAGGGGTGCAGGCCGTCGGTGGCCACACGCAGGCTGCGCGTGCCCTGCAGCAGCGTGACGGCCTGCGGGTCGATCAGCGGCTCGGGGCCCAGCACCAGGGTTTTGTTTTGCGCGCTGTCCCAGCGTACCTGGGTTTGCGGGCTGAGCCAGTTTTGCGGCAGCTTGTTGGCGTTTAAGCCCTCAAAGCGAAAGCCTTGCTGCGTGTCGTGCCAGCCAATCGCCTGGCCACTGGTGCGCGACAAAGCCCGGCCCGCTTCGAGCAAGGCCGCCAAGCGCTCGGCGTCGCGCTCCAGTGCGGTTTGGCTGCTGTCGCGGATGGCAAAGCCCACGCCTGCCGTGGCAATGGCGATGATGCTCAGCACCACCAAAAGCTCGATCAGGGTGAAG
>CANFOR010000007.1 GCA_947448675.1 Betaproteobacteria bacterium | reverse complement strand
CACGCCCGCGCAAGCAGCCGAAGTGCTGTACGACGCCGCCGACCCCTATACCCGCAAAGTCATCATCGATAAAGGCATGCTGCAGGGCATTGAAGCGGGATCACCGGTGATCGACGAGTCGGGCGTGCTCGGCCAGGTCACCCGTGTGCTGCCTGTGGTCAGCGAAGTCACCTTGGTGATCGACCGCGACCACGCCATTCCTGTGCTCAACGCGCGCACCGGCGCACGCAGCGTGGCCTATGGCGACCCGATGGCCAATTACAGCGGCAGCAAAGCCGCCACCGGCGGCGTACTGGAACTGCGCTTCATGGCGGGTAACTCGGATGTGCAACAGGGCGATGTGCTCACCACCAGCGGCGTTGACGGCATCTACCCACCCGGTTTGGCCGTGGCCCGGGTCGACCGCATTGAGCGGCGCGCAGACTCGGCTTTTGCCAAAATTTATTGTGTGCCGCTGGCCTTGGTGTCGGGTGCCCAACATGTGATGGTGCTCAAACCCGTGTCGGTGCAAATCCCGCCCCGCCCGAGCGAAGACAGCGTGCCCAGCTTGGGCAAAAAAGGGGCCAAAAAATGATCATGCGCCAAGGCCAACAACTGCTCTTGCCTGCCAACCCGCTGTTCGTTTGGGGCAGCTTGATCGTGGCCATGCTGCTAAACATGTTGCCCCTAGGGCGCGTGCCGTGGATGCCCGACTTCTTAGCCTTGGTGCTGGTGTTTTGGAACGTGCACCAACCCCTGCGCGTAGGCATTGGTGCAGCCTTTGTGTTCGGCCTGACCATGGACGTGCACCAGGCCGCGCTCTTGGGCCAACACGCCTGGGCTTACACCGCGCTGTGCTTTTTTGCCACCAGCATCCACCGGCGCTTGCTGTGGTTTACGGTGCCCTCGCAAGCGCTGCAGGTATTGCCTCTTTTTGTAGCCGCGCACGCGCTGGAATTGGGCATTCGTTTGGCCAGCGGTGGCGTGTTTCCGGGTTGGACTTTGGCCCTGGCACCGGCCAGCGAAGCCCTGCTCTGGCCGGTGGCAAGCATCTTGTTATTGGCCCCGCAGCGGCGCGCGCCTGACCGCGACCAAAACCGACCGCTGTGACCGAACTGCGCAACGTCGAAGCCGAGCTCACGCGCTTTCGCTCGCGCGTGGTAGTGGCCAGCATTGCCGTTGTGCTGGCCTTTGGTTTGCTGGCTTCGCGTTTGGTGTATTTACAAATCGTGCGCCATGAAGATTTGAACGAACAGGCCGAAAACAACCGCACAGCGGTGGTGCCCATCGTGCCCAACCGCGGCCTGATCCTCGACCGCAACGGCATAGTGCTGGCCACCAATTACTCGGCCTACACCTTAGAAATCACGCCCTCGAAGGTGAGCAATTTGGAAGAAACCATTGACGAGTTGAGCGGCGTGATTGAAATCCAAGCGCGCGAGCGGCGGCGCTTTAAAAAACTGCTCGAAGAAAGCAAGAGCTTTGAATCGATGCCGATCCGCACCCGCTTGTCAGACGAAGAGGTAGCGCGTTTTGCGGCACAACGCTTTCGCTTCCCAGGGGTGGACATCAAGGCACGCTTGTTTCGCAACTACCCCTATGGCGAGTTGGCCAGCCACGTGATTGGCTACATTGGCCGCATCAACCAAAATGAGAAGGAGCGCATTGAAGACTCCGACGACGACGACAACTACAAAGGCACCGAATACATTGGCAAACTCGGCGTAGAGCAAAGTTTTGAGCAGCAATTGCACGGCATTACCGGCGTAGAAGAAGTCGAAACCTCGGCCGGTGGCCGCGCCGTGCGCAAGCTGGCCAGCAAGCCCGCCACGCCGGGCAATACCGTGGTCTTGTCAATCGACATCAAGCTGCAAAAATTGGTCGAAGACATGTTTGGCGAACGCCGCGGTGCCTTGGTTGCGCTCGACCCGAACACGGGCGAAGTTTTGGCCTTTGTCAGCAAGCCCACCTTTGACCCCAATTTATTTGTCGACGGCATTGACAGCGAAAACTGGCAAATGCTCAACGAGTCGATCGACAAACCCCTGCTCAACCGCGCCCTGCGCGGCACCTATCCGCCGGGCTCGACCTACAAGCCCTTCATGGCCATGGCTGCGCTGCAAACCGGGCGGCGCTCGGCCACGGCGCTCGTCAACGACCCGGGCTTTTTCATGTTTGGCAACCACCGCTTTGGCAGCCCGGAGAACGAGCGTGGCGGCATCATGGACATGCACCGCGCCTTGGTGGAGTCGAGCAATGTGTATTTTTATACCCTGGCCAATGACCTGGGCGTAGACGCGATCCACGACTTTATGAAGCCCCTGGGTTTTGGCCAACTCACCGGCATCGACATCTTGGGTGAAGTACGCGGCGTGCTGCCCAGCCAGGCCTGGAAGCGCGCCGCTTATAAAAAACCCGAGCAACAAAAATGGTACGCGGGCGAAACCATCTCCCTGGGCATCGGCCAGGGCTACAACACCTTCACCATGCTGCAATTGGCACAGGCCACGGCCACCCTGGCCAATGAAGGCATCAAACACAAACCGCAGTTGGTGATCGCCACGCAAGACGCGGTCTCGCGCAGCAAGCTGGCCGTTCCTGCCGCTCCCGCAGTGGACCTAGGCTACAAAGCCGAGAACGTAGCCATCGTGCGCAAGGCCTTGGTGGGCGTAACGCAAGAGGGCACCTCGGCGCGGGTGTTTGCTGGCGCAGCCTATTTGTCAGCCGGCAAAACCGGCACGGCACAGGCGGTGACGATTGGCCAAAAAGAGAAATACGTAGCCGCCAAAATTGAAGAGCATTTGCGCGACCATGCGCTCTACATGGCCTACGCGCCCGCCGACAAACCGCAAATTGCGTTGGCCGTGATCGTTGAAAACGCCGGCTTTGGTGCGGCCTCAGCAGCGCCCATTGCCAGGCGCGTGTTCGACTACGTGCTACAAGGCCAATACCCCAATGCCGAAGACTTGTTGGCCGTGCAAGAGGGCAAGGCCAGCGCCCCAATTGGCAAGCCGCGCTTAGCGCGCGACGTAGCTTGGCCCCCTGCGCAGCCATAGGAAACTTGGCTCGCAAGGCCCGCCAATAGTGCGTAGTCAGCTATTTATTTTATAGCAATGCTAAATTTTAAACGACTCTAGGGTCTCGGGCGCAAACAGCTCATGGGGCTCTAGCAAGCGCTGCGACAAACCCTGCGCATGGTGGTAGCGTAAGAAGGTGCGCAAGGCCACCTCGTTCTTGGCCAAACCATAGGGCCAGTAGTCTGTGCCCATTTCACGCTGCACCTCTTCCACATGCGCAGTGAGCCAAGGCAGCATGGCTTTGAGCGCGGCGGTTTCGCGCAGGTCTTCGTAGCAGCGCTGCTGGGCTTGGGCAAAAGCTTTGCTCAAAGACTGCGCCACCCAAGGGTTGGCCTGGTAAACCTCGTGCTTGATGACCACCGTGTGCATGATAGGGAAAATGCCCGTCTGCCGAAAGTAGGCGCGCTCCACGTCCATGTAATTGACAAACAAGCGGCGCACCCTGCCCGGGTGGCTTAAAAAGGTGGACGGCATGCGTGCCGTGTACAGGGCGTCGATCTCGCCCGTGAGCAGCATCTGCGCCAAGGTTTGCTCGGGGCCAATCGGGCTGACGCGGATGTTGCTGGGCAAATCGAGCGCCTGCTTCTCAATGCGATTGGGCTCTTCTTCACCGCCGGTGAAGTAGTGCACGCGGTCCACCGGCACGCCATAGTGCTCTGCCAGAATGCCGCGTATCCACACCGGGGCCGTCATTTGGAATTCAGGCACGCCAATGCGCTTGCCAATCAAGTCTTTGGGCTCGTGAATACCGGCGTCGGCGTTGACATAAATGCACGAGTGCCGAAAGAAGCGCGAGGGGAAAACCGGTATCGCCACAAAGCGGCGCGGCTCTTTGAACAGGCTCACGCAGTACGACGAGAGCGACATTTCGGCCACATCAAACTCGGCATGGCGAATCATGCGAAAGAAGGTCTCTTCTACCGGCATGCTGAGGTAGTTGAGGTCAATACCATCGGGCTGCACCGCGCCATCCATTAGGGCGCGGGTGCGGTCGTAGTTCCAGCAGGCAAAAGAGAGGGGGAGTCGGGCCACGGTTTATTCCAGTTTCAAGTCGGCAATTTTGACGGCGCTGACCATGCGCTCGTTCTCGCTTTGCAAGGCCTTTGCATATTCGGCAGGCCCAGCGCCTACGGCCTCCACGCCTGCCGCGTTCATGGTGTTGATGAGCTCGGCCAGCTTGGCCACTTGCGCCACCTCGGCTGCCATGCGGTTGATCCTGTCTACGGGGGTGCCGGTGCTGGCCAGCATGCCCAGGGTGGGGGCGAAATCAAAGCCCGGCACGGTCTCGGCAATGGCCGGCAACTGCGGCGCTTGGCTATAGCGCTGCGCAGTGTTGACCGCCAGCAAGCGCACTTGGTTGCCTTTGACAAAACCCGCCAGCGAAGGCAGGGCCGAAAACACCGCGTCGATTTGCCCACCCACCAAGGCGGGGATCGACAGCGAAGTGCCTTTGAAAGGAATGTGCCGAATGTCCAAGCCCAGCGCGTGCTTTAAAGCTTCGGTACACAAATGGTGGGTGCTGCCAATGCCCGAGGAACCATAGCTGTAAGCCCCTGGCTTGGCTTTCACCAAGGCCACAAACTCGGCAAAGCTATTGGCAGGCAGGCGCGGATTGATAGCCAAAAATAAGGGCGCGCGTGCCAGCATAGCCACAGGCATAAAGTCTTTGTTGCGGTCGTAGCTGAGTTGTTTGTAGATCAGCGGGTTGATGGAAAACATCGAGCCATCGGTGACCAACAACGTGTAGCCGTCAGCGGGTGCGGCGGCCAGGGCCTGGGCCGCCAGCACGCCGTTGGCACCGGGTTTGTTGTCGATCACCACACCTTGGCTCAGGCGCTCACCCAAATGCCGTGCGTAGATACGCGCTACGGTGTCTGGAAAGCCGCCCGGTGCATAGGGCACGATCAAGCGCACCACCCGGCTGGGGTAATTGCTTTGTGCACACAGCGGCAGTGCGGCGCTGGTAGCGGCCCCTGTGGCGATGGCGATGAAATCTCTGCGTTGCATGCCTTGCTCCGAATTTGCTAGTGCCATCAGAACACATGTGCGTGAATGCTGCATCCGTGGCTCTACCAATGCGGGGCAGGGGCAGGCGCTACACTATTGGCCTGCCTGCCCTGTGCGGGCCACCTTTTGAGCCACTATGCCCCATACCACCGATACCCGCAGCATCTTGCAGCACTGGCGCGAAGCCGTACCCAATGACCGCTTAGCCCACCTCATCAAAGACGTGACCCGGGCGCAGATGCGCGCCTTTCAACCGCGCTTGGCGGCGCAAGGCGTGCCCTTTGGCCACTGGACGTTTTTGCGCATTTTGTGGGAGCAAGACGGAATGACCCAGCGCGAGCTAAGTGACCGCGCTGGCGTGATGGAGCCCACCACCTTTACGGCCGTGAAAGCCATGGAGGCCCAGGGCTTGCTAGAGCGCAGGCAACTGCCGGGCAACCGCAAAAACATGCACGTGTTTTTGACCGACAAAGGCCGCGCCCTCAAACGCAAGCTGGTGCCTTTAGCTGAAGAAGTCAACCGCATCAGCGTAGAGGGCGTGAGCGAGGCCGACGTTGCCACCACCCGCAAAACCCTGTTGGTCATGCTGGTGAATTTAGCGCAAGACGAAGCGCAAAGTAGCGGCGAGTAAACACTGGGTGTTCGCTTGGTAAGCATCGGGAATGCACCGATCCAGCGCCTGCAGTACCCGCGCTTTAGCGCAAGAAAGCGTCGTAGCCCGTCTTGGCAATCAACGCGGTGACGACCAGCAAAAACACCACCCGCACAAAACCCGCGCCATGGCGCAATGCCATGCGTGTGCCCAGCAAACTGCCCAACACATTGGCCACGGCCAAGGCCAGCGCGTAGTGCCACCACACATGGCCGGTGAACGCAAACAGCAATAGCGCTGCGGCATTGGTGGCGGTATTGACCAGCTTGGCAGAGGCCGAAGCGTTTAAGAAATCGTAGCCCAGCACGCGCACAAACAAAAAAACCAAAAAGCTGCCCGTGCCTGGGCCAAAAAACCCGTCGTAAAAACCCATGCCCACGCCAATAGCCGCAGCGGCCCACTGCTCGGTGCGACCACCCAAGTGCGGTGCGTGGTGGCGGCCTAAATCTTTCTTGGCCAGGGTGTAGAGCAACACGGCCAACAACACCAAGGGCAGCAGTTTGCGCATAAAACCCGTTGCCACCACGGTGACCAACCAAGCGCCCAACAGCGCGCCTGCAAAGCCGCTCAAGGCCGCAGGCAATAGGGTCGCCCAGCGCAGGGGTACGCGCTGGCTGTACTGCACAGAGGCCACAGCCGTGCCCCAGACGGAGGCGCTTTTGTTCACGCCAAACAAGGTCGCGGGGTGGACGCTCGGAAAAGTGGCAAACAGGGCGGGCACCAAAACCAAACCACCGCCGCCAACGATGGAGTCTACAAAGCCCGCCAGCAGCGAAGCGGCGCTCACAATCAACAAGTCCATCGGCCTATTGTCGCAGCTAGCAAATGGAGAGCCTGCCGATGGGGGCGCTAAAAGAGCGCCTAAGAAGAGCGCCCAAGAAAAAAGCGCTGGGGTCGCCAGCGCTTTGCTTTGTCTGCCCGGGTAAGGCATTGTATTTTTGCTTGTAGCTCGATGTGTCTCCTCGGCTCCTTCTGGCAGCAGATTGCTCCGCCACTCTGAGTGGTGTAAATGTAGCGCTTACTGCGCGCTACAGCACTAGGAATTACCCGCCTGTTGGTGCCTTGCTACGCGCCGCGTCATGCAGCATCCAGCGCGCAGCTTTCTCGGCAATCATCAAGGTGGGGCTGTTGGTGTTGCCACTGGTAATGGTCGGCATTACGCCAGCATCGACCACGCGCAGGCCCGCAATGCCGCGCACGCGTAGCTGCGCATCGACCACAGCCGTTGGGTCGCTCGCCACGCCCATTTTGGTAGTGCCTACCGGGTGGAAGATGGTGGTGGCAATGTCGCCCGCTAAGCGCGCCAGGTCTTCGTCACTTTGGTACTGCGTGCCGGGCTTCCACTCTTCGGGTTGGTACTTGGCCAAGGCGGGTTGCGCCGCAATGCGCCGCGTCACTCGCAAGCTGTCGGCGGCCACTTTTCGGTCTTCGGCCGTGCTCAGGTAATTGGGCGCAATGGCTGGTGCGTCTTCAAAGCGATTGCTTTGGATCTGCACCGTACCACGGCTGGTCGGGTTGAGGTTGCACACGCTGGCGGTAAAGGCGGGAAAGCTGTGCAGAGGCTCGCCAAATGCGTCTAAGCTGAGCGGCTGTACGTGGTACTCCAAATTGGGCCACTCCTGCTCAGGAGAGCTGCGCGTAAAAGCGCCCAGTTGGCTCGGTGCCATACTCATCGGCCCTGTGCGCTTAAAGGCGTATTCAAGCCCTATTTTGGCTTTGCCCCACAGGCTGTTGGCCATGGTGTTGAGGGTTTGCACGCCCTGCACTTTGAACACCGAGCGAATTTGCAAATGGTCTTGCAAATTCGCTCCCACGCCAGGCAGGTCTTGCACCACGGGTATGCCATGCTGCGCCAGCAAGGCCGCCGGGCCAATGCCCGAGAGCTGCAAAACTTGCGGCGAGCCGATCGAACCCGCACAGAGCGCCAGCTCTTGCGTGGCCGTGGCAGTCACCATCTCGTGGCCGTTCCACACCTGCACGCCGGTGCAGCGCTGGTTGCCGTCGCTTTGCTTTTCGACCACCAGACGTGCGACTTGGGCCGAAGTCCACATCTCAAAATTGGGGCGGCCATAGCAGGCCGGGCGCACAAAGGCCTTGGCCGCGTTCCAACGCCAACCGTCTTTTTGGTTGACTTCAAAATAGCCCACGCCTTCGTTGTTGCCACGGTTGAAATCGTCGGTGTGTGGAATGCCCGCTTGCTGCGCGGCCTGCGCAAACGCGTCCAACACGTCCCAGCGCAAGCGCTGTTTTTCGACCCTCCACTCACCGCCGATGCTGCGATCGGAAACACCTTTTCCAACCCGGTTTTTGTTCTGTTTTTGGGAATGAAATTGCTCGAAAGCCGCATCTATTGTACGTGGAACGCTATCAAACTTGTAGTGATCTTCGTGCGCCATGAAATCAGGCAGGGCCTTGTTCCAGCTCCATTCGTCGTTGCCGCTGAGCTGCGCCCACTGGTCGTAGTCGCGCGACTGGCCGCGCATGTAAATCATGCCGTTGATGCTGCTGCAACCGCCCAGCACCTTGCCGCGCGGGTAGCGCAAGCTGCGGCCGTTCAGCCCCGCGTCGGGCTGGGTTTGGTAGAGCCAGTCGGTGCGCGGGTTGCCAATGCAGTACAGATAGCCCACCGGAATGTGCACCCAGTGGTAGTCGTCGCGCCGTCCCGCCTCGATCAGCAGCACCCGGTTGCGCGGGTCGGCGCTCAAGCGATTGGCCAGCAGGCAACCGGCAGTGCCAGCGCCGACGATGATGTAGTCGAAATGGAGGTCGGTCATTCAGTTACCAGGCAAGCACGTTCCAGGTCGCCGTTGGGGGAGCATTATTTACTCGTTGGCATGACGAATTCTGCGCCCTTGCCAATGCTGTCTGGCCAGCGCTGCATGATCGATTTTTGCTTGGTGTAAAAGCGCACGCCTTCTTCGCCGTAGGCGTGCATGTCGCCAAACAGGCTCTTTTTCCAGCCGCCAAAGCCGTGCCAGGCCATGGGCACGGGGATGGGCACGTTGATGCCGACCATGCCCACTTGGATGCGGCGGCCAAACTCGCGGGCGGCACTGCCGTCGCGGGTGAAGATGCTCACGCCGTTGCCAAACTCGTGCGCGTTGATCATGTTCACCGCCTCGGCAAAGTCTTTGGCGCGCACACAGCTGAGCACGGGGCCAAAAATTTCTTCTTTGTAGATGCGCATGTCGGTGGTCACATGGTCAAACAGGGTGCCGCCGAGCCAAAAGCCATTGTCGCAGCCCGCGCCTGCGGCTGCGCCGTTAAAGCCACGGCCGTCCACCAAGAGCTGCGCACCTTCTTTGACACCCTGCTCGATGTAGCCGGTGATGCGCTGCTGCGCCACGCTGGTCACAATGGGGCCCATTTCAGCGGCCAGGTTGGTGCCATTCAAAATTTGCAGCGCTTTGGTGCGCTCGATCAGCTTGGGCATGACCTTCTCGGCCACGTCGCCCACGAACACGGCAACACTGATGGCCATGCAGCGCTCGCCCGCCGAGCCGTAGGCGCTGCCAATGAGTGCGTCGACGGTTTGGTCGATGTCTGCGTCGGGCATCACCACCATGTGGTTCTTGGCACCGCCCAGGGCTTGCACGCGTTTGCCGTGGTGCGCGCCGGTTTCGTAGATGTAGTTGGCAATCGGGGTAGAACCGACAAAGCTCACCGCCATCACGTTGGGGTGCACCAAGAGCGCGTCCACCGCTTCTTTGTCGCCTTGCACTACGTTGAACACGCCGTCGGGCAGGCCCGCTTGCTTGAGCAACTCGGCCATGAACAGGCTGGGCGTAGGGTCGGTCGGGCTGGGCTTCAAAATGAAGGTATTGCCCGCGGCAATGGCCACGGGGAACATCCACATCGGCACCATGACCGGGAAGTTAAAGGGCGTAATGCCGGCCACCACGCCCAGAGGCTGGCGCAGGGTCCAGTTGTCGATGCCAGTGGACACTTGCTCGGTGTAGTCGCCCTTGAGCAGTTGGGGAATGCCGGTAGCAAATTCGACGATGTCGATGCCGCGCGCTACTTCGCCTTGCGCGTCGGTGAAGACCTTGCCGTGCTCAGCGGTGATCATGTGGGCGAGCTTGTCTTTGTTCTGGTTGAGCAACTCTAAAAACTTGAACATCACGCGGGCGCGGCGCAGGGGCGGCAGGTCAGCCCAGGCGGGGAAGGCGGCTTTGGCCGCCGCCACGGCGCTAGCCACATCGGCTGTGTTGGCCAAGGCCACACTGCCAGTCACGGCGCCCGTAGCAGGGTTGAATACGTCTTGCGTGCGGGTGGAAGTGCCTGCGGTCAAGCTGCCCTTGATGAAATGCTGGATATTTGTGATGCTCATGCTGATCTCGCTGTAAAGTGGCCCGAGTGTGCCGCAAATAGCAGCCCAAAGCCAATGAAATCGGCAAAAGTACCCTATAAAATTGGCTTATATGAAACACCGCCATGCCTGACGCGATTGAGCTGCAGACCCTGCGCGCCTTTGTCGCCGTGGCGCGCGAGGGGAACGTCTCGCGCGCGGCCACCCGCTTGCACCTGACGCAACCGGCGGTGAGCCTGCAAATCAAGGCCTTGCAGAGCCGCACCGGCCTGCTGCTCTTTACCCGCACGCCCAAGGGCTTGGCACTGACGCGCGACGGCGCAGCCCTGCTGCCGCAGGCCGAGAAGGTGCTGGCCTCGCTGCAAGACTTTGGCCAAGCCGCGCAAAGCCTGGAGTCCACCGTGCGCGGCACCCTGCGTGTGGGCACCATTCTCGACCCCGAGTTCACCCGCCTGGGCGAGTTCCTCAAGCAGCTGCTCGAAACCGCGCCCCAGGTCAACACCGAGTTGCGCCAAGGCATGAGCGGGGCGGTGCTGGCGCAAGTGGCAGCGCAGGAGCTAGACGTTGGTTTTTACCTCGCCACACCCGGTGAAATTAAGCAAAATACCCTGAAAATGCGCATGGGCAGTGCGCAAGCAGCTACTCAATTTATAGCAACGCCACTCACCGCTTTTCACTACAGCGTGCTAGCGCCCGCCGGCTGGGGTCCGCAAGTGCGCGGCAAAGACTGGCGCGCCTTGGCCCAACTGCCGTGGATCACCACGCCCGCAGAGTCGGCCCACCAGCGCCTGCTGCACACCGTGTTTGCGCCCCTGGGCCTGGCACCGCGCAGCGCCGCCTTAGTTGACCAAGAAGCTTCCATGCTTGACCTGGTGCGCTCGGGCGTGGGCCTGAGTTTGGTGCGCGACGCCATTGCCATCCGCGAGTCGCAAGCGCGCGGTTTGGTGATTGCCGACCGCGTGGCCCTGCCCTGCAGCCTGTGTTTTGTGGCCCTGGCCAGCCGCGCCAACGAGGCCGTGGTGCAGGTGGCGCGCCAAGCCCTCGATAATGTGTGGCTCTGATGCGCGCCGCCCACACCCTCACCACCGACAGCTTCCATGACATCTTGCACGGCGTGTTTGGCTACACGTACTTCCGTGCGCCGCAAGAAGACATCATTGACCATGTAGCGGGCGGCGGCGACGCCCTGGTGCTGATGCCCACGGGAGGCGGCAAGTCCCTGTGCTATCAAATTCCGGCGATTGCACGCCAGCGTGCGGGCCATGGCATTACGGTGGTGATCTCGCCACTGATCGCGCTGATGCACGACCAAGTCGGCGCTCTGCACGAGGCCGGTGTAGCGGCCGATTTTTTGAACTCCAGCCTGAGCGGCGAAGCGGCCTACGCAGTGGAGCAGCGCATGCTGCGCGGCGAGATCACCCTGCTCTACGCCGCGCCCGAGCGCATCACCACGCCGCGCTTTTTGGCCCAGCTCGACCGCTTGCACGAAGACGGGCAACTGGCCCTGTTTGCGATTGACGAGGCGCATTGCGTGAGCCAATGGGGCCACGACTTTCGGCCCGAGTACCGCGCCCTCACCGTGCTGCACGAGCGCTACGCCAGCGTACCGCGCATGGCCCTTACCGCCACCGCCGACGCACTCACACGCGCCGACATTGTGGAACGGCTGGAGCTGCAAAACGCGCGCCAGTTTGTTAGCAGTTTTGACCGCCCCAACATCCGCTACCAAATTGTCGAAAAGAAAGAACCCACGGCGCAGCTGCTGCGTTTTATCGAGCGCGAGCATGCGGGCGACGCAGGCATTGTGTATTGCCAATCGCGCAAACGGGTAGAAGAAGTTGCCGCACTCTTGGTTCAACACGGCCACCACGCCCTTCCTTACCACGCGGGCCTGGACGCCGAAGTGCGCATGCACAACCAAAACCGCTTCTTGCGCGACGAAGGTGTGGTGATGGTGGCGACCATCGCTTTTGGCATGGGCATCGACAAACCCGACGTGCGCTTTGTGGCGCACTTAGACATGCCCAAAAATATCGAAGGCTATTACCAAGAAACCGGCCGCGCGGGCCGCGACGGTGCAGCCGCCGACGCTTGGATGTGCTACGGCCTGCAAGACGTGGTCAACCAACGCCGCATGATCGACGAAAGCCCGGCAGGCGAAGACTTCAAGCACATCCAGCGCGGCAAGCTCGACGCTCTTTTGGGCCTGGCCGAGGCCAGCGACTGCCGCCGCGTGCGCCTGCTTTCGTACTTTGACGACAACAGCTTGAGCTTGGCCGGGTCGCCCCAAGGCGCAAAGGCCCCCGCAGGGCACAGCGAAGTACACGAAGTGACGAGCGTGGGGGTCAGGTACTCGTGTGGCAACTGCGACAACTGCATTGCCCCACCACAGGTGTGGGACGGCACCGACGCCGCACGCAAGCTGCTCAGCACGATTTACCGCGTGCAACAGCACAGCGGCATCGGCTTTGGCGCGGGTCAGATCATGGACATCGTACGCGGCAAAAAAACCGAAAAAGTAACGCAGTTTGGCCACGAAACCCTGAGCACTTTTGGCGTGGGCGCGCTGTACACCGAGCTGCAATTGCGCGGCGTGCTGCGCCAGCTCATCGCCATTGGCGCGCTGAACGTCAACGCCCAGGCCTTCAACACCTTGCAGCTCACCGACGCCTCGCGCGCCGTGCTCAAAGGTGAGGTGGCGGTGCGCCTGCGCGAGTCGGCATCCAACGAGCGCGGCACCGGCAACGCAGGCCGCAAAGCCCAGCGCCCCACCGCCACCGCCCGCACCGCACTGGGTGAGTTGGACGCCGCCGCCCAGCAGCGCTTTGGCAGCCTCAAAGCCTGGCGCGCCGAAGTGGCCCGCGAACACAACCTGCCCGCCTACGTGATCTTCCACGACGCCACCCTGATCGCCATCGCCCAAAGCGCACCGCAAAGCATGGCCGAACTAGAAGGAATCAGCGGCATTGGCGCGCGCAAGTTGGAGGCCTATGGGGCAGAGGTTTTACGGGTAATCGAAAGCCATTAAACGCCTAGCACAGACTGTTATATTGCTGTACCGACGAATGCTTAAACCAATGGGAGTGTGCGATGCGTACTATTGAATGGATTAAATTTTGCGCCATGACCTGCATGCTTTTGCAATGGCACGCAGCTCCCGCACAAACCAATACTCCACCGCGCAAGCCAGTAGCTACGCCCGTCCCACGTGTTGTGGTTGCGAAACCCGTAGAAAAACCCAGCGGCACCAGTATCAAAGATGAAAAAACAGGCTTTACTTATGCCTTACAGCCGACACCGAATTGGGTAGTGCCTGCCGCTGAAAATCCGCAGGCCGCCGTAGACCGCGCCCCGATGCACTACCGCGTAATCGATGAGCAAATACGTATTGATGGGAACAAAGTTTCCAATTACAGCCATGTTGTACGAGTCGTAAACGACAGCGCAGGCTTGTCGAACGCATCGCAAATTGAGTTGGAATTTGAACCTACCTATCAAAGTGTGGCATTGCACCATTTACGTGTCATCCGAGACGGCAAACCAATTGATAAGCTCGACACCAAGCGCATTCAGCTCTTGCAAAGAGAGACTCAACTCGAGCGCAAAATGTACGATGGACGTGTGACGCTATCGGTTGTTTTAGACGACGTACGCACAGGGGATCAAATCGATTATGCATACACCATTGAGGGCTCAAACCCGGTATTTGCCGGCAAGTTCTCACAGATGGCTTGGCTTGGGTCTTGGTATGGGCCCGTTCAGATCCGTCAAGTTCGCTTATTGGCTCCAGCAGACCGCCCGATTCAGTACCAAGTTGGGCCAAAAGACGCGAAGGTTGAAACCAATATGCTGGGCACACTACGAGAAACTATTTTTCGCAACGAGTCAGTTCGACAGGTGAGCTTAGAGGATGCGGCGCCATACAGCGCATTAAAGGTTCATCAAGTTCAGTTTAGTGAGT
Organism: Betaproteobacteria bacterium; assembly: GCA_947448675.1. Taxonomy (GTDB): domain Bacteria; phylum Pseudomonadota; class Gammaproteobacteria; order Burkholderiales; family Burkholderiaceae_C; genus CANFOR01. Next base: position 16,327 of record CANFOR010000007.1, on the reverse strand, counting down.
ACACCGATTGGACTGGAGTAGCCCAATGGGGTGAGAAGCTCTTCCAGTCCAACGCAACCTCTAAACTGGTGGACGAAAAAGCTTTAGAAATCAAAGCCAAGGCCAATGACAAAACTGAGCAGCTACTTTTGGCTTTAGATTTTGTACAGAAAGACATTCGCTATTTTGGGACCGAGATCGGCATTAACAGCCATATGCCGGCAGCGCCAGAAAAGGTGATGGAACAACGCTTTGGCGATTGCAAAGACAAAGTAGGCCTATTGATCGCCCTGCTTAAGCGCTTAGAGATTGATGCAAAACCGGTCTTGGTGTCTACCTACCTGCGGCGACAAACCCAATTTGCCATGCCCGGGCCTACAGGCTTTGACCACGTAATAGCCCGCGTGGACTTGGATGGCACTTCGTACTGGTTGGACGCAACCCGCAACCAGCAATCTGGTAGTTTGGCACAACGCCAGTCGGTCGGTTTGGGATACGGCTTAAGCCTTGCTGCGGGTACCAGCGCGCTTGAAGAGCTGCCCCTACCCTACGACACAGTGCGCATGGTTGTCAGTGACAGTATCCAGATTGATCAATTTTCCCAGAACCCCAAAATGATCTCAAGGGTAACTTACCACAGCGATTTGGCCGAAATTTACAAAGAAGCCCTTGCAACGCGTGGCCTACAAAATATTGCACCCGAACTTTCTGCGCCTTACGTAAAAATCTATCCAAAAATCAACTCGCTTTCACCCGTAAAAGTCGAGCAGGGCGATGGTGCCATTAGTTTTATTCAAGAATTCAGCTTGCCTGAGTTTTGGCGCTTCCCAGAACAACGCGCCTTAGTAGGTGATATGGCATTTTGGGCTGCCGGCCAATCCTTGGCCATACTTAAAGCAGAAACCAGGCGCGACCCGGTCAACTTGTCATTCCCTGGTATTTACCGTCATAACATATCGGTGGATTTTGCAGAAGATATTTATAGGCAACCCGGCTCTCGCAAGTACGCTGAGGCTGAGGCTGAGGCTGGCATTAGCATCAAAACATCTGCTGAGTCTGGTTTGCGCCGAGTGGAATACAAGGCTGAGGTGCGTTTAGGCACCGATCAAATTGAAGCCAATAACTGGCGCGCATACACGGCCAAACTCAGCAAAATCAGCCCCAAGCTCTATGAGACTGTTGTGGTTTCATCTGTACCACTGGACCGTTTAACCAAACTTACTGCTGACATCAAACAGCAGGAAGACAGCATCAAAGCCAAGCGCGTCAAACCCGTGACGCGCATACAAAGCGAGGCTTTGTTCAAAATCATTAGTTTGACGGCACAAATCAACAGCGGGCGTTTATCACCCGCATTGGAAGCACAAGCCCGCAACGAGCGGGGTGTTCAATACGATCACTTGGGTCGCGCCAAAGAAGGGCGGGAAGACTATGAACGCGCGCTTGTGCTGGCGCCCGACAACCTTGACTACCAACGTGCTGCTGCCGTGAACGCGTTGCAGTTGCGCGACTTCGACAAAGCCATTGAGTTGAGCAACCGCGTGATTGCCCGCAACCCCGACGATGCCGAAGCCATGGACCAGCGTGCTCGGGCGCGCTATTTCAAAACTGAATTGGCTGCTGCACAAACAGATTGGACTCAATTACTGAAAGATCGCGCTGCCGTGCGCCGTGGTTATCCCATCGTTTGGTTATCTTTGGCGTTGCGTCAGCAAAATATGGATGCGTCCAATTTGGAGAAAAACTATCCATCAGACCAATTGCCCACCGACTGGCCCCGTCCATTGGTGGACTTTGCCTTGGGCAAGCTCAGCGTTGACGCCGTGATCCAAGCCGCTAAGGCAGAGAAGGGTTCTGCCGAGGCGTTATGTGAGGCGTATTTTTATATTGGTGAAAAATTCCGTGCTGAAGGTGACGCATCGCGTGCGACGGACTATTGGCGCAAGTCCGTAGACCAAGGCATCTTGGAGTTTGTAGAAGATGCAGCATCACGCTTTCGCTTAGATTTGGCGGCATCGAAATGAGCCACTTTTTTGACATTGATTCGGGCGATGGTTTCTATCGTGCTTAAAGTTATTTTTGCAGGCACTCCCGACTTCGCGCGCGTCGCGTTAGAGGCCTTGCTGCGCGCTGGTTTTAGCGTGCCCTTGGTGTTGACCCAACCCGACCGGCCAGCAGGGCGCGGTCTGCAATTGCAGGCTTCGCCGGTCAAGGCCTGTGCCTTAGAACACGGCATTGCGCTGGCGCAGCCGCGCAGCCTGCGCTTAGACGGAAAGTTCCCTGAAGATGCTGCCGCTGCGCGTGCGGCCATCGCGGCGGCGCAGGCTGATGTGATGGTGGTCGCCGCCTATGGTTTGATCTTGCCGCAATGGGTTTTAGACCTTCCGCGCCTGGGTTGCCTGAACATTCACGCCAGCTTGCTGCCGCGTTGGCGCGGGGCTGCGCCGATCCACCGCGCGATTGAAGCGGGCGACGCGCAGACCGGCATCACCATCATGCAGATGGACGCAGGCCTGGACACGGGTGGCATGCTCTTGGTCGAATCCCTGCCGATTGCCGCAGACGACACCACCGCCAGCCTGCACGACCAGCTCGCCAGCTTGGGTGGCCGCCTGATTGTGCAAGCCCTGCAGCAGGCCGCACCCAGCAGCGCCAGTGCTGGCTCCAACACAGGTGGACCTGCTGGCCTGCACGCTGGCTTGGTAGCCTGCCCGCAGCCGAGCGAAGGCGTGAGCTACGCGCACAAAATTGACAAGGCCGAGGCGCAGATCAAGTGGCAGTACAGCGCCGAACAGATTGCGCAAAAGGTGCGCGCACTCAACCCCGCGCCGGGTGCGAGCACGCTCGTGCGTGCGGAATTGCTAAAAATATGGCAATGCAAAATTGATAGCGCTCAACGCACATTTGGCGAGCCTTTCGGGCATATTGTTTCTATAAATCATGATGGAATTGCGGTGACCACGGGCACTGGCAACCTGCTGCTGACCCAGGTGCAACGCGCCGGTGGCAAACGCATCAGCGCGGCAGAATGTGCGCGCAGTTTGGGTTTGCAGGTTGGCGAAGTACTGGGTGAGGCTTTGGGCGAGGCTTCAGGCCAAGAGCTAGCCTCAACCAACCCCACGAGTAGCCCCAAAGCCAAGCCCTGCGCCGGCCCAGCAACTCCGCGCTAAAGCCGCGTATGTTTTTTGCGCCGCGCAATTTTCGCCACCCCGAGTTCCGCGTCGGCGCACTGGCTATTGTGGCCACGGCGCCGGGCATGGCCGCTTGGGGCATGATGACCGGGGTGGCCATGGTGCAGTCGGGCATGAGCGCGCTGGAGGCACTGGCCATGACGCTCTTGGTGTTTGCCGGTAGCTCGCAGTTGGCCGCCATTCCGCTGATTGCCGCTGGCGCGCCGATGTGGATCATTTGGGCCACCGCCTTTTGCGTAAACCTGCGCTTTGTGGTCTTTAGCGCCCACTTGCGGCCCTATATGCTGCACTTGCCGCTGTGGCAGCGCCTGGTCTCGGGCTACCTCACCACCGACCTGAGCTATGTGTTTTTTACCCGGCATTTTGTCCAACCCGTTGCGCCACAAGACTGGCACACGCCCGAGGGCCAAGCGCAGTTGCGTGCGCAAGAGGCGGCGCTGGCGGGCAACTGCGGCGTGATGTGGTGCGCCTGGATGCTGGCCAGCTTTGTCGGCATTGGGTTGGCGCACGCCATACCGCTGCGCTGGGGCCTGGGCTTTGCAGGCATCTTGGCCTTGGTGGGTGTGTTGTGCTCGATCGCTACAACGCGCATGCAGGCGGTGTCGGCCACGGTAGCGGCCTGTGCGGCGCTGGCGGCGTTTGCCCTGCCGCTCAAGCTCAACGTCGTCGTTGCCATTGCTGCAGCGGTGGCTTTTTGCACCCTGCTCGAACACAGCCAAGCCGCGCTGCGCACGGCCCCGAACAAGGCTGCGCCATGATGGGCCATGTAATGGGGTCTGTAACGGGCCCCATTCCAGGCACCGACCTGTGGACTCTGGCCACGATTGCGGGTTTGGCCTGCATTACCGTGCTGGCGCGCTGCTTCTTTTTTATCTCGAGCAAGCCCTGGCAACTGCCCGCCTGGGCCCAGCGCGGCCTGCCCTACGCGCCGATTGCCGCCATGGCTGCGGTGGTACTGCCCGAGGTGCTTATGCAGCAAGGCCATTGGCCCAGCAGCTGGCGCGACGCGCGCTTTTTTGCAGCTGCCGCTGCCGCGCTGTACTTTTACCTGCGGCGGTTTTATGCCCAGCGCCAGGCCCCCGGCGTGGCCAGCAACCCGATGCTGGGCGCGATCGTCTGCGGCATGCTGGTCTACCTGCCCTTGCACCTGGCCTGGGGCTGGTAGCGGCCTAAAATGCAGGCCTTCACCCTAAAGCCCCTCTCGAAAAGCCTGCCATGCAATTTATTCGCTTCTCTGATCTCTGCGCCAACGGCTCTGTTCGTGGCAAACGCGTGTTCATCCGCGCCGACCTCAACGTGCCGCAAGACGCCGCGGGCCACATTACCGAAGACACGCGGATCCGCGCCTCGGTGCCTTGCATCCAAATGGCCCTGGCGGCCGGTGCAGCGGTGATGGTGACCAGCCACCTGGGCCGCCCGACCGAGGGGGCTTTCAAACCCGCCGACTCGCTGGCCCCGGTGGCCGCGCGCTTGGGTGAGTTGCTCGGGCAAGAGGTCAAACTCGTGACCAACTGGGTCGATGGTGTGAGCGTACAAGCGGGCCAAGTGGTGCTGCTAGAAAACTGCCGCGTGAACGTGGGCGAGAAAAAAAACAACGAGGCGCTGGCCCAAAAAATGGCCCTGCTGTGCGACATTTTTGTGCACGACGCCTTTGGCACTGCGCACCGCGCCGAGGCCTCCACCTATGGCATTGCCCAGTTCGCGCCCATGGCCTGCGCAGGCCCTTTGCTGGCCGCCGAGATGGACGCCATTGGCAAAGCCCTGGCCAGCCCCAAACGCCCCTTGGTGGCGATTGTGGCTGGCAGCAAGGTCAGCACCAAGCTGAGCATTTTGCAAGCGCTCTCTAGCAAGGTCGATGGCCTGATTGTGGGTGGCGGCATTGCCAACACCTTCATGCTGGCGGCGGGTTTGCCTATTGGCAAGTCTTTGGCGGAACCCGCGTTGGTGGGCGAGGCCCAGGCGGTGATGCGCGCCATGCAAGCGCGCGCCGAAAAACTGGGTGACGTCAGCATCGCGGTGCCCATCCCGACCGACGTGGTCTGCGCCAAAAGCTTTGCGCCCGACGCCGTGGCCACGGTGAAAGCCGCACACGAAGTGGCCGACGACGATTTGATCTTAGACATTGGCCCACAGACGGCCGCCAAGCTCGCAGCCCGGCTGATGCAAGCGGGCACGATCGTCTGGAATGGCCCGGTGGGCGTGTTTGAGTTCGACGCTTTTGCCAAAGGCACCGAGACCATTGCCCGCGCCATCGCGGCGTCGAGCGCCTTCAGCATTGCCGGTGGCGGCGACACGCTGGCAGCGATTGCCAAATACGGCATTGAGCAACAGGTCGGCTACATCAGCACCGGAGGCGGCGCGTTCTTAGAAGTACTCGAAGGCAAGACCCTGCCCGCTTTTGAGATTTTGCAAAAGCGCGCCATCGCCTGATTGGCACGGGTAACGCGGGTAACAACCCTACCGGAATTTGGTTCCTGCTTGGTAACGAAAGCCTGCCACAATGTAACTTTATTACGGCTATATACGGTCATACAAGGCTCCCATGGAAACACACGTACCCCGCCACGCCACCAAGATTGTGGCCACCTTGGGCCCAGCCACCAATACCGTGGAAATGCTCGAAGCGCTGATCCACGCCAAGGTCAGTTGCGTGCGCCTGAACTTCAGCCACGGCACGGCGCAAGACCATATTGACCGCGCCGCCATGGTGCGCGAAGCCGCACGCCGCACCGGACGTGAAGTGGCCATCATGGCCGACCTGCAAGGCCCAAAAATCCGCGTCGGCAAATTTGCAGAGGGAAAGGTCATGCTGGAGCCTGGCAAGAAGTTTTTGCTCGACGGCCTGCGCACCGAGCTGGGTGATGCAAGCGCCGTGGGCCTGGACTACAAAGACCTGCCGCGCGACGTAAAAGCGGGCGACGTGCTGCTGCTGAACGACGGTTTGATCGTGCTCACCGTCGATGCCGTCAAGGGCGAAGTGGTGCACACCACGGTGAAGATGGGCGGCGTGCTGAGCAATAACAAAGGCATCAACAAACAAGGCGGTGGCTTGACCGCCCCAGCGCTCACGGCCAAAGACATGGAAGACATCAAGACTGCCATGGCCTTCCAGGCCGACTACGTGGCGGTGAGCTTTCCGCAAAACGCCACCGACATGGAAATGGCGCGCCAGCTCTGCAATGTAGCCGGGGCTGAGTTCAAACACCGGCCGGGTTTGATCGCCAAGATCGAGCGCGCTGAGGCCATTCCCAAGCTAGAAGAAATTTTGCGCGCCAGCGATGGCATCATGGTGGCGCGCGGTGACTTGGCCATTGAAGTGGGCAATGCCGCCGTGCCAGCGCTGCAAAAGCGCATGATCAAAATGGCCCGCGAGATGGACCGTTTTGTGATTACCGCCACCCAAATGATGGAGAGCATGATTTCCGCGCCCGTGCCGACCCGCGCCGAGGTGAGCGACGTGGCCAACGCCGTGCTGGACGGCACCGACGCCGTGATGCTGAGCGCCGAAACCGCATCGGGCAAATACCCGCTAGAGACGGTGCAAGAGATGAGCCGGGTCTGCGAAGCTGCCGAGGCCGCCGAAGACGTCGAACTCGACGCCGACTTCACCGGCAAGCATTTTGAACGCATCGACCAGTCCATCGCCATGGGCGCACTGTTCACCGCCTACCACCTGAATGCCAAAGCCATTGTGGCCTTGACCGACAGCGGCTCCACAGCGCTATGGATGAGCCGCCACCGCATCCATGTGCCGATTTTCGCGCTTACGCCCAAGGTCGCCACGCAACGCAAAATGGCGCTCTACCGCAATGTGCGCCCCCTGCTGATGGACACCAGTAGCGACCGCGACAGCGCACTCACCCAAGCCGAGAATCACCTCAAAAAGCGCGGCATCGTCAAAACCGGTGACGTCTACGCCATCACCTGCGGCGAACCCATGGGCGCGCCCGGCGGCACGAATATGCTGAAGATTTGCCGGGCCAGCTAATCTGTGGCTTAGTTTGCGCAAGCGAAACGGCGCAGGGCAGTAAAATCGGGCGAGTTACCAACCGGTTACCAACTATTTTCAGGACACCCTATGGCTCTCGTTTCTATGCGCGAACTGCTGGACCATGCCGCCGTGAACGGCTATGGCATTCCCGCCTTCAACGTCAATAACCTCGAACAAGTGCAGGCCGTGATGGCCGCTGCCGACGAAGTGGGCGCACCCGTCATCTTGCAAGCCAGCGCGGGCGCGCGCAAGTATGCGGGCGAGGCTTTCATCAAGCATTTGATTGCGGCTGCCATTGAGTCCTACCCCCACATCCCTTTGGTGATGCACCAAGACCACGGGCAAAACCCTGCCGTCTGCCAAGGTGCCATCGACCTGGGCTTTAGCTCGGTGATGATGGATGGCAGCTTGGAGGCCGACGGCAAAACCATCGCCAGCTACGAGTACAACCTCGAAGTCACGCGCAAAGTGGTCGACATGGCGCACAAAACCGGCGTCACCGTCGAAGGCGAACTCGGTTGCCTTGGCAGCTTAGAGACCATGCAGGGCGACAAAGAAGACGGCCACGGCACCGACAGCGTGATGACCATGGAGCAGCTGCTGACCGACCCCGAGCAGGCAGCAGACTTTGTCAAGCGCACCCAGCTCGACGCACTGGCCATCGCCATTGGCACCAGCCACGGTGCCTACAAATTCAGCCGCAAGCCCACAGGCGACATTTTGGCGATTGGCCGCATCAAAGAAATCCACAAGCGCATCCCCAACACGCACTTGGTCATGCATGGTAGCTCTAGCGTGCCGCAAGACCTGTTGGCCATCATTCGCCAGTACGGTGGCAACATGAAAGAAACCTACGGCGTACCGGTAGAAGAAATTCAAGAAGCCATCAAATACGGCGTGCGCAAGATCAATATTGACACCGACATCCGCCTGGCCATGACGGCCGCCGTGCGCAGATTTTTGCACGAAAACCCCGAGAAGTTCGACGCCCGCGAATGGCTCAAACCCGCGCGCGAAGCCGCCAAGCAAATTTGCAAGCAGCGCTACATCCAGTTTGGTTGCGAAGGCCAGGCCAGCAAGATCAAAGGCGAAAGCTTGAGCGTAGTGGCGGGCAAATACGCCAGCGGCGCGCTCTTGCAAGTGGTGCATTAAATCTGCCGCTGCGCTGCCCGATAATCGGGGCATGAATTCGGCCCTGCATACCTCGAACCTCACCAGCCTGCCCCTGCTGGCCCGCGGCAAAGTCCGTGACAACTACGCCGTAGGCAGCGACCGCCTGCTGATGGTGGCGAGCGACCGCATCAGCGCGTTTGACGTCATCATGGGCCAGCCCATTCCCGACAAGGGCGCGTTGCTCACGCAGATGGCGCTGTTTTGGTTTGCCAAGCTGGGCCATATTTGCCCCAACCACCTCACCGGCGATGCGCCTGAGAGCGTGGTTGCGCCAACCGAAGTGGCCCAGGTGCAAGGCCGCTCGATGCTGGTCAAGCGCTTGCAGCCCATTCCCGTAGAAGCCGTGGTGCGCGGCTACTTGGCAGGCAGCGGCTGGGCCGAATACCAGGCCTCGCGCAGCGTCTGCGGCGTGCCCCTGCCTGCGGGCCTGCGCAATGCCTCGAAGTTGCCCGAACCCATCTTCACGCCCGCCGCCAAAGCCGCCGTGGGCGAGCACGACGAGAACATTACATACCAACAGGTGGGGCAAAGCATTGGTGCGAACTTGGCAGAGAAAATCCGCGCAACGAGCCTGCAGCTTTACTCTTGCGCTACTAAAATTGCAGCAAGCAAGGGCATCATCATTGCCGACACCAAGTTTGAGTTTGGCTTAGACGCTGACGGCGCTCTGGTGCTGATGGACGAAGTGCTCACGCCCGACTCCTCGCGCTACTGGCCCGTAGAAGGTTACGAAGCCGCGCTGCACGAAGGCCGCAACCCACCCAGCTACGACAAACAGTTTTTGCGCGATTGGTTGGAGCATGCGCAGGTAAATGGCCAACCCTGGAACAAGGCCGCACCCGCACCCGCGCTGCCGCAAGACATCATCGAAAAAACCGCCGCCAAGTACCAAGAGGCCCTTACGCGTTTGACGGCATGAGCTCTGGGCATTCTCGACCTCCGCGCTGAAGTGCCTGTGTTTCAGCGCTCGCCTACTGCACAAAGCCCATCGAACGCGCTTCGCGCACCTCGGGTTTAATGCGGTGTTCGGCCTCGAGCTGATCTAAAAACTCTTCGGCAGAAAACTCACTGGCCAATATTTCTACTTGGCGCTTCACGGCGGCAAAATCACCCGGACAAATTTGCTCTAACTTGGCCAAGCGCGCGGCATGCGCTGCGCTCAGCAAGTCGGCTTTGCCCGCTAAAGCCTCTGTGACGAACATTTTTTCGCGCTGCACGGCCGTGAGTGGTTTGAATTGGATCTTGAAGCTAAAACGCCGCAGTGCCGCCTGATCGAGACGGTCGAGCAAATTGGTGGTGCAAATAAAAATGCCGCCAAAGCGCTCCATGCCTTGCAACATTTCGTTCACTTCGGTCACCTCATAGCTGCGCTGGGCACCGCGCCGGTCTTGCAAAAAGCTGTCGGCTTCGTCAAGCAAGAGCACGGCTTTTTCTAGCTCTGCCTCGTGGAACATGGCGGCCATTTTTTGCTCGGTTTCACCGACAAATTTGCTCATCAAGTCACTGGCTTGTTTGACGATCAGGGGACGCTCTAGCGCCCGCGCAATGTGTTCACCCAAGGCGGTTTTACCCGTGCCGGGCGCGCCGTAAAAGCACAGGGTGCCGTGGCCACGCGCCTTGAGCGCGTCCACAATGCGCGGAATCTCAAAGCGGCTCTCGACGTTGAGCATTGACAGGTCATAGGTGGTGACCTGCAGGCGCTGCTTGTGGTTGCCGTTGCGCGTGCCCAGGGCCGAGTCGGCATGCTGCAATTGGCGCTCCATCAGGCTCTCTAGGCCCAGCATGTTCGCCGCATCCGCTGGCGCTGTGGCGTCTTGCGCCAGGGTGGCAAAGCGCACCGCGGTGCGGATTTGCGCGGGCGTCAGGCCCTTGCGCTCGGTTAGCTTGGCCATAAAGCCGTCGCTGATGGGCACGCCCTCCAACGTCCTGCGCACCAACTGCTCACGCGCTCCGGGGGGTGGGCTTTTCAGCTCCAGGTGGTAGGCAAAGCGGCGGCGGAATGCCGGGTCAATCTGCTCGATGCGGTTGGTCACCCAAATCGTCGGCACGGTGTTGCCTTCCAGAATTTGGTTGACCCAGGCCTTGCCATTGACCGAGTGGCTGACCGCTGCGCTCAGGGCCTGCTGCTCTTGCCGCGCCATCAAGCCCGCGGCGTCTACGCTGATGGGTGGGAACACGTCTTCTACTTCGTCAAACAAGAGCGCGGCTTGCGGCGCGCCCTTGAGGAAGACCTGCGCAATTTGCAGCGAACGGTAGCGGTCGCGGCCCGAGAGCGAGTTGCCGTCGCGGTCCGCGTATTCCACCTCAAACAAATCGAGACCACTGGCCTGCGCCACCACCTTGGCCAACTCGGTTTTACCGGTGCCGGGTGGGCCGTAGAGCAGCACGTTCACGCCCTGGGCTTTGCTGTGCACCGCATTGCGCAACAGGCTGCACAGCACCTGCACATCGTCGGCAATAAAGCCAAAGTCGTTCGCGGCCAGTTCGGTTTTGCTAGCGGGCCGGGTGAACACGGCCATGAGTTCGTTTTCGTCAACGTACTCGCGCATGAGCACCGGGGGCAGCTTTTCGCTGACCTTCATCAGGTCGGCCAGGTCGGTGATGTTGTGCTCGGAAATTAAGTTTTCCACCATGCCAATGCGCTCCAGGCGCGAGCCTGCGCGCAGGGCTTCGGCCACCTCGCTGGCCTTGACGCCCGCCACATCGGCAATGGCCGCATAAGCCTCGGGCGCATTGCTCACTTTGAATTCAACCAACATGCTGCGCAGGTCGCGCTGGTAGCGCGCCAAGGTGCCATAGAGCAGCAGAGCCCGCTCAGCGCGGTTGAGCTGCAGCAGGCCTGCCAGCGCGTCGATGTTTTTCTCGACCAAGGTGTTTTGTTTTTTCAGCGCTTGGGTCAGCCACTCGGCGGTGACGGTCAGCAAGCTCAGCAAGTCTTTGGGCTGGTCTTTGGCGTATTCGTCGAGGTGAAAAAACAGCGTGCCCTCTTCATAGGGGCCGCGCCATGCTCCGTAGCGTTCTAGAAAAGCCTGGGTGTCTAAGGCCTCCTGGCCGCGCCACAGTTCGTTCTCTGCGCAGCGGCGCTGCAAATACGCGCGCAGGCGCTGCAGCACTGGCAGCGGCCACACCAGGTGGCGGCCCGCCAGCGCTAGCATGCTGTTCACGTCGCGCCGCACATTGAACTTGCCGCCTTGGCGCATGGCCAGGGTGAGTACCAAGTGCGAACACATCAGATCGAGCACCGGTGCGTCGTGCAAGCCGGCCGAGAGCAAGAGTGGCGATTCGAGAGAGCGCTTAACCATAGGGCGTACCTCCATGCGTGGTACTACCTTAACGCGGAACCAAGCCTAGGGGAAGACCACTTTCGTTTGCTCTGCTTGCGCTATGCGACACAAAGCGCAAAAAGCGGCATTAGTTCCAGCCAATCACCTCAAAGCCCTTGTCGCTCAAGCAGCGGTGCACATAGGTACGAAAGGTCGCGCTGGCGCGCTCGTTCATGCTATTGGCCGCGCCGCCTACGGCACCGCCAATAGCCGCGCCGCCTGCACCCGAGCGCACCATGCCTTCAATACCGCCACCCGATATCAGGGCACCCACGGCACCCATCACACCAGCCGTTACCGCTCCTTGGGCTGCACCGCGCCCTACGGCGTTGTTCTTTTCGTCTGGCGTGAGGCCCGCCGTTTCGGCCTGGGCCATGCAGGCATCGACTTGGGCGCGGCCCTGGGCCTCGCCCACGCGGGTCAATGTGGCATTGGGGTAGAGCACGGGGCGGGCCGAGGGGCTGCCTGGGCCGGTAGCGGCGCAAGCTGACAAGAGCGCCGCCAACACTGCGGCAGCCGACATTCCAAGCGTAAAACGGGTGTTCATAGCCATCCTTTTGTGAACCCGGCCACCAAGCGAGCGGCCATGGGCGCGATACTAAGCGCGTTTACCAAGGTTTTGCCGGGTAAAATGCACACAAGACCCTAGCTTTACAGGAATTGACATGTCTGCCCCCCACTCCGCGCCCCCAGTACCCGTTGCCCACGACCCGGTCGATGACATCGTGCCCCTGATGCCCATTGTGTTGCCCTTGGTCGGCGGTGTGCTGATGTTTTTGTTGGCCTTCATCGCGGTGTCAATGGCCTAAATTGCCCCGGCCATCGGGCCCTCGCGCAAGGGCATGATGTGCACGCTGTGCGGTGGCAGCCCTAAGCACAGCCAAGACCCTTTTTCCAAGTGCAAGGCGCGCAATTGCGCCGTGGCCACATTCAGCGTAATGCATTCTTGTGGCAAGCCCTGGGGCACCAGGGTGCACAGGCTCACCTCCCCCAAGCTCAGCGCTTCGCGCAACTGGCAGCGCAAGGTGTTGCTGGGCAGAACGCTGCCCAGCGTGTTGGCTGCGTCTCCTGCGTCAACGGGCTCAGCGTGCAGCTCGAGCAACTCGCCCGCTACCACCCAGGTCACGCTCGCTCCATGGGCCAATTTATTTTTGTCCACCACCTGCAACCGCACCGCGCCCACGCCGCTGCCCCAGTGTAGCCAACCCCAACCCTCGGTGTGCTTTTCAAAGCGGCCCGCAAAATGGTTTTGAATGCCCACCAGCTCGGCCACGCGGGCATTGCGCGGGCTGCCAAACACATGCTGGGGCGTGCCGCTTTGCAGGCTGGCGCCGCCGTCGACAATCACCACGCGGTCGGCCAAACGCCGCGCCTCGTGCAGGTCGTGCGTAACCAGCACCATGGGCACGGCCAGACTCTGGCGCAGGCTGGCCAGCTCGCGGTACAGGGTCTGCCGGGTCGGCGCGTCTACCGCTGAAAAGGGCTCGTCGAGCAGCAGCACACTAGGGCTTTGCGGCATGGGTTGCTTGGCCTTGCTGGGCTCGCTGCCGAGTTCACTGGCCTGCGCGCTCCCCAACACGCTCCCCGGAGGCCCCAAGCGCACTACGGCCCGCGCCAAGGCCACGCGCTGCTGCTGGCCACCCGAAAGTTGCGCGGGTTTGCGCAGCGCCAAATCGGCCAGGCCCAAGCGTGCAAAAAGCAAGGCAAAATCGGCCACAAGCCACGCTGGGTGTGCGGCGACAGCTACGTTTTTTATAGCATTCAGGTGTGGAAACAACGCATAGCTTTGGAACACCAAACCGACTTTGCGCTGCTGCGGCGGCAGAGCAATGCCGCGCGCGCTGTCGAACCAGGCCTGCCCTCCCACCGTGACGCTGCCCCGCAGATTGCCGTGTGGCAACAAGCCCGCCACAGCGCGCAGCAAACTGCTTTTGCCACTGCCCGAGGGGCCCACCAAAGCCAGCAGCTCGCCAGCGGCGCAGTCGAACTCTGCGGCCAAGCGCACTGGCCCGCTGCTGTGCAGAGAAACCGCCAAAGAACCAGTATCCATGGGCACAGGCAGCTATCTTTCTTGTAGCGCGCGCTGGCGGTCAAAGGCAAACACCAAGGCCAGCGCAGCCACTGCCAGGCCGAGCAAAACCAAAGACATGGCCTGGGCACTGGCCATGTCAAAGGCCTGCACACGGTCGTAAATGGCAATGCTCAGGGTGCGCGTTTCGCCGGGGATGGAGCCGCCCAGCATCAGCACCACGCCAAACTCGCCCAGGGTATGCGCCGCCGTTAATGCCAAACCCGCCAGCAGGCCGGGCCAGGCCAGGGGCAGCTCGATGCGCCACAGGGTTTGGCCATGCGACAGGCCCGAAACCCACGCCGCCTCGCGCAAAGACTGCGGAATGCCCGCAAAAGCGCGCTGCAACGGCTGCACCATAAAAGGCAGGTTGAGCAATACACTGGCCAGCAGCAACCCCGCAAAACTGAACACCAGGCGCAGATGGAAATGGGTCGCCAGCCAAGCACCCAGCGGCGCACCTTGGCCCAGGCTGAGCAGCAGGTAAAAACCAATCACCGTGGGCGGCAAGAGCAGGGGCAGCATGAGCAAGGCCTCGACCACGGGCTTGCCCCACCAGCGGGTGTGCGCCAACCAGCGCGCCAAAAACAAGCCGGGCAGCAATAGCAGGCCCGCTGTGAGCACAGCCAGGCTAAGGGATACGCGAGCAGCTTGCCAGTCCATGCGGCGATTATGCGGGCGGCAACTACGCGTCGCCCAAGCGCAGGCGGCTGGGTTGGCGCTTTTCAATGGCCCACTTCAGCAAAGCCGCGCAGCGGTACACGCCGTGCGCAAACTTGCCATAGGGCAGGGTTAAAAACAGGGCCATCACCACGCCCAAATGCAAGGCCAGCACCAATCCCATGGCGCTGCTGGCGCGCAGGGCCAAGAGTGCCAGGCCGCTGATGCTGGTGAGCAGCAGCAGAGCGATAAAGCCGCGGTCCATGGGCTTTTGCGTTGGGTCGCCTTGGGCGGGATCGCGCCGCAGGTTGAGCCAGAGCAAACCTGCGGGGCCGAGCAGCAAACCCAGGCCGCCCACGCTGCCCAAGAGCACCGGCAGGCTCAGCAGCGCATAGGGCGCGTGCAGGCCCAGCACGTAGTGGTAGAGCGTGGCCACGCAGGTCGCGGCAAAGCACAGCGCAAAACCGTACATCGTGGCGTGGTGCAAGCGCCTGCGCCACAGCGTGGGCGCGTCGTTGGCATTGGCGCAGCCCTGGCCGTGGCCACCGCCGAGGTATTGCAAACTGAGCGCGCTAAGGGTGGCTTCGCGCAGTGCGGCACTGCCGGGCTGGGCTTGCCCGGGTGCAATGTCGCGCCAAAAATTGCGCACTCCCAGCCCCAGGGCCAAAAGCACAAACAAGAACACTGGCGCAAACAAAGCCAGCAGCAAGTTGTGCGGAAAGATGGCGTAAAAATTCCCGGCCAAGGGCGCATGCCAGAGCGAGCCCTTGAGCGCAATGGCCAAGACCAAAAACAAGCTCAAACACCAGGCCAGTGCCATGGCCAACCACAGACCCTGCCGCTGGTAGAGCGCGCCCAGTTGGGGCGGCCAAGCGTAGGCAGCATAGGTTTGGCCGCGTACCTGGGCCATGGCTTGCGGCACGTTGATGGCAAACTCGTGCGGCGGCGCATACTGGCAGGCGTGCAAACACGCGCCGCAGTTATGGCACAAGTTGGCCAGGTAGTGCACGTCGGTCGGGCCAAATTCTAAGCGTCGCGCCATAGCCGGAAAGACCGCGCAGTAACCCTCGCAGTAGCGGCAGGCGTTGCACACTTGCATTTGGCGTGCTACTTCGGCCTCGGCTTGGCGAATCAATTGGTTCAGTGCCAGGGTGCTCATGCTATATTTTTAGTAGCTTTGTACGCACTGTTTATGCGCTTTTAGAGGCTAAATTGCCATTTTTTGCAGCCGCCGAGGCGGCTTGCGCACCAGCGATGCGGCCAAACGCCGTGCCAATGCTCATGCCCACCCCAGCGGTGTAGCCTTGGCCCAGCACATTGCCCGCCATGATCTCGCCCGCCGCAAACAGGTTGCTACTGGACTGGCCGCCAAAGTGTACGCGGGCTTGTGCGTCAACCTTGGTGCCCAGGTAGGTAAAGGTCACACCGGGTTGCAGCGCGTAGCCGTAAAAAGGTGCGGTGTCGATGGGCAGGGCCCAGTGGGTTTTGGCGGGCTGCAAGCCCTCGGTGTGGCAGTCGTCGAGCACGGCGTGGTCGAATGTGCCCGCTCGGCAAGCGGCGTTGTACTGGTTCACCGTGGCCAACAAAGCCGTCTCGTCCAAACCCAGCATGCGCGCCAGCTCGGGCAAGCTGCCTGCCTTGCTGCCCGCAAACACCGGCGGCATGAAGCGGCCCACGGCCTTGGCGTCGGTGATCGAGTAGCCCACCTGCCCCGGCTGCTGCGCCACCAAGCGGCCCCAAATGGCGTAGCGCTTGGGCCAAAAGTCTTCGCCTTCGTCGCAAAAGCGCCCAGCGAGACGCAGTCCACCCGGATGAAAATGCCACCGTCATAAAGCGGGGCGCGAGCGTCGATCGCCACCATGTGGGCCTGCGTGGCGTCGCCAATGGTGTCGGCACCTTGGGCCATCAAGTCTTTGAGCAGCACGCCCATGTTGAAGCGGGT
>CANFOR010000006.1 GCA_947448675.1 Betaproteobacteria bacterium | reverse complement strand
GGCGCCTCGGTCGGCATCCTCGACGCCGATGTGTACGGCCCGAGCCTGCCGATGATGCTGGGCATCAGCGGCAAACCCGACAGCACCGACGGCAAGACCATGGAGCCGATGGAAAACCACGGCGTGCAGGTCATGTCGATTGGGTTTTTGGTAGCGCAGGACGAGGCCATGATCTGGCGCGGTCCCATGGCCACCCAGGCGCTGGAGCAGTTGTTGCGCCAAACCAATTGGCGCGACCTGGACTATTTGATCGTCGACATGCCGCCCGGCACCGGCGACATTCAGCTCACGCTCAGCCAGCGGGTGCCGCTGACCGGCGCGGTGATCGTCACCACGCCGCAAGACATTGCCCTGCTCGACGCGAAGAAAGGCATCAAAATGTTTGAGAAGGTGGGCGTGCCGATCTTGGGCATTGTCGAAAACATGGCTGTGCACATCTGTAGCCAGTGCGGCCATGCCGAGCATATTTTTGGAGCCGATGGCGGCAAAAAAATGGCCGCAGACATGCAGATGGACTACCTGGGCGCCTTGCCGCTGGACATGCAAATCCGTTTGCAAGCCGACAGTGGCACGCCCACAGTGGCGGCTGACCCGCAGGGCAGCGTGGCCGAGCTGTACAAAAGTATTGCGCGCCAAGTGGCGGTGAAGATTGCCGCCAAGGCCAAAGATTTTTCAGCCAAGTTTCCCACCATCACGGTGAGTAAAAGCACCTGACACCACTGGCCCAGCGCATCCACCGTGTGAGCCCCAAGCCAGCCGCATTGCTATGAATTTACTGTCTTCCATGCGCTACCTGGTGGCCCTTGACCAGCACCGCCACTTTGGCCATGCGGCCAAGGCCTGCCACATCACGCAACCTGCGCTGTCCAACGCCATGCGGGCTTTGGAGCTGGAGTTCAAAGTGGTGATCGTCAAGCGCGGGCGCAGCTATGCAGGCCTGACGCCCGAGGGCGAGCAAGTGCTGGCCGCGGCGCAGCGCATGCTGCACGAGCGCGACTTACTCAGCCAAGAATTGGCCAGCGACGCAGCCCGCCCGCGCGGCCCTTTGCGCATGGGCGCGGTGCCCACCGCGATGCCGATCTTGGCGCGTTTTGCCGCCATGCTGCAAAGCAAGCACCCAGGCATCGTGCCCACAGTGCTGTCGCTCAGTTCTTCCGCATTGGAAAACGGTTTAGAAAATTTATCGCTCGACATGGCCATGGGCTACACCGAGCGCGCAGGCGCAGATGCCGGCCAATGGCAATGCTGGCCACAGTACACCGAACATTATTTTTTGCTCAGTCGCGCAGCCAAGCCCAACAAAACTGGTTTGCACATCGGGCCCAAAGTGACGTGGCAAGAGGCTGCTGCCCTGTCCTTGGTTTTGCTCACACCCGAAATGCACAACCGCAGCATTGTCGACGCGGCTTTTGCCGCTGCAGGCCAGCCGGTGAAACCCGTGATGGAGACCAGTTCTATTTTGTCTTTGGCGCTCAGCGTGGTGGCTGGCAATGTCTGCAGCGTCATGCCTGGTGCCTTGGTCGGCGTGGTGCGCAGCTACCGCGAGTTAGAGGCGCGACCCCTCACCGGGCCCGACATCCGCACGCCGATTGGTTTTATGACCCAGCGTTCGGTACGCCCCTCACGCGCCGTCGAGGCAGCCCTCGCGTGGGCGGAAGACGGCGCTTGGCTGCGCCATGCCGCAGCCCATAGCGGTTTGTTGGCTGCATAGTGCCGCGCCAAATACGCATTTATACGCACTTTAAATTTGTATTTTTTACAGTGAAAAATGCTGCTGCGCGGCATTTAGTTTTTGAATCGATTCATGCGCATAATCCATTGGACGTTGGAAGCCACAACCCCTAAACTCACGCCGCGCGCACAGGCCTGTAGCAGAGCCATGGGGAACCGGGTCTGTCCAGCGCATTTCTCACAACAATGGAGACTCATCTATGTCAACAGCTACCCCAGGACTCCTCGACAAGGAGCGCATCATTGCTGGCCCCGGTTTCAACCGCTGGCTGGTTCCACCCGCGGCTTTGGCCATTCACCTGTGTATTGGCATGGCCTACGGCTTTTCGGTATTTTGGTTGCCCTTGTCCAAAGCATTGGGCATTAAAGAGGCCATTAAGTGCGGCCCTGATGTCGGCTTTTTAGGCCAACTCTTCACTACCACATGTGACTGGCAAATCTCTACCCTCGGTTGGATGTACACCCTGTTCTTTGTGTTGCTCGGTACCTCGGCCGCAACCTGGGGCGGTTGGTTAGAGCGCGCAGGCCCGCGCAAAGCTGGCGTGGTCTCGGCCTGTTGCTGGTGTGGCGGTATGTTGATCTCGGCCCTGGGCGTGTATTTGCACCAGTTTTGGCTGATGATCTTGGGCAGTGGCGTGATCGGTGGCATTGGCCTCGGTTTGGGCTACATCTCGCCCGTCTCTACGCTCATCAAATGGTTCCCAGACCGTCGTGGCATGGCCACCGGCATGGCGATTATGGGTTTTGGTGGCGGCGCCATGATCGGCTCCCCACTGGCGGCTGATCTGATGAAAAACTTTGCCAGCCCCACTGGCGTGGGTGTGATGCAAACCTTTGTCGTCATGGCCTTGGTCTACTTCGTGTTCATGATGGCCGGTGCCTTTGGCTACCGCGTACCCGAGACCGGCTGGAAGCCCGCTGGCTGGACACCACCACCCGCACAAGCCAACAACGCCATGATCACGCAAAAACATGTGCACGTGAGCAAGGTTTGGGGCATTCCCCAGTTCTGGCTGATCTGGATGGTGTTGTGCATGAACGTGAGCGCAGGCATTGGCGTGATCGGCATGGCCTCGCCCATGTTGCAAGAGGTGTTTGGCGGTTCTTTGATCGGCGTGGCCAAAAAATTTGGTGAGCTCGACAAAGGCCAACTCGCTGCTATTGCTAGCGTGGCTGCGGGCTTTACCGCACTGCTGAGCTTGTTCAATATTGGTGGCCGCTTTTTCTGGGCCAGCCTGTCCGACAAGATGGGTCGCAAAATGACCTACATCGTGTTCTTCGTGCTCGGTGGCCTGATGTACTTCAGCGTGCCCGGCAGCGCAGCAGCCGGTTCTATCGTCTTGTTTGTTGGCGCTTTCTGCGTGATCTTGAGCATGTACGGCGGCGGTTTTGCCACTGTGCCCGCTTACCTGGCCGATATTTTTGGCACACAAATGGTCGGCGCTATCCATGGCCGCTTGCTCACCGCTTGGGCCACAGCCGGTGTGCTCGGCCCCGTGGTGGTGAACTACATGCGTGAATACCAGCTCGGTCTGGGCATTCCACGCGAGCAGGTTTATAACCAAACCATGTACATCTTGGTGGGCATGCTGGTGCTGGGTTTGATCTGCAATTTGCTGGTCAAACCGCTCGACGCCAAATGGTTCATGACCGACGCCGAGTTGGCCGCTGAAAAGAAATTGGCGCATGAAAAGGCTGCCGCTTCTGAAGTCAAAGGCAGCGCCAGCGGTGCCGATACCGTGAGCCCTGCGATGGTGGCCTTTGCTTGGGCCGCCGTGGGCATTCCATTGGCCTGGGGCATTTACCGCACCTTGCTCAGCGTTTTGAAATTTTTTAACTAAGCCATGAATCACCCAGCACCTACCCATACGGCTGTCGCCAAGACGCAAACCATTGTCTTGGGCACAGCCGATGATCTGCGCGAAAAAATTCGCCGCAAAAGCCGCCTCAAAGGTCGCCAAGCCGACGAAGTTTCCTTAGAAGAAGTGCGCGCATTGCTGGGTGACAAGCCCGAAGCAGGTCACCGCCGTGACCTGCTGATCGAGCACCTGCACAAGTTGAACGACGCCTACCGCTGCCTGCATGACAGGCACATGGTGGCCCTGGCCAAAGAGATGAACATCCCAATGGCCGAAGTCTATGAAGTGGCCACCTTCTACCACCACTTTGAGGTGGTCAAGGGTGATGCCCAAGCCCCCGGCCTGACGGTGCGGGTCTGTGACGGCCTCTCGTGTGAGATGGCTGGCGCACAAGATTTATTGCAGCGTTTGCCCGCGATTTTGGGCAGCGCTGAAGTTCCTGGTGGCGTGCGCGTGATCGCTGCGCCCTGCATTGGTCGCTGCGAGCAAGCGCCTGCCGTGGCCGTTGGCCAACATGCGGTAGCCCAGGCCACGGTAAGCAGCGTACAAGACGCGGTTTCAACCCATGGATCAGAAGAAAAAACAGCTGCAACGCCCGCCAATACTGCGTATACAGCTCCTGATTTTGTAGCATACGCGGCCTACCAAGCCGCCGGTGGCTATGCCCTGGCCAAGGCCGTGGCCAGCGGTCAACGCAGTGGTGAAGAGCTGGTCAAGGCCATGGAAGACTCGGGCCTGCGCGGCCTGGGCGGTGCAGGCTTTCCGGCAGGTCGCAAGTGGCGCATCGTGCGCGACATGCCCGCCCCCAAGCTGATGGCCGTGAACATCGACGAAGGCGAGCCCGGCACCTTTAAAGACCGCCATTACCTCGAGCGCGACCCGCACCGCTTTTTAGAAGGCATGCTGATCGCCGCCAATGTGGTGGGCATTGACGCCATCTACATTTACCTGCGCGACGAATACCACGACTGCCGCAAGCTGCTCAGCGCCGAGCTGGCCAAGCTGCAGGCGAACCCGCCGTTTGCGCTGCCGCTGATCGAACTGCGCCGTGGTGCAGGCGCCTATATTTGCGGCGAAGAGTCGGCCATGATCGAGAGCATCGAAGGCAAGCGCGGCGAGCCCCGCATGCGCCCGCCCTACATTGCCCAAGTCGGCTTGTTTGGCCGCCCTACGCTAGAGCACAACTTCGAGACGCTGTACTGGGTGCGCGACATCGTTGAAAAAGGCCCGCAGTGGTTTGCTGGCCATGGCCGAAACGGCCGCAAAGGCCTGCGCAGTTTCAGCGTCAGTGGCCGCGTGAAAAAACCCGGCATGAAGCTCGCACCCGCTGGCATTAGCCTGCAAGAGTTGGTGGATGAGTATTGTGGCGGAATGCCAGACGGTCACCAGCTCTATGCTTATTTGCCCGGTGGTGCCTCGGGCGGCATCTTGCCCGCCAGCATGGCGAACATTCCGCTCGACTTCGACACCCTGCAGCCCTATGGTTGCTTTATCGGTTCGGCGGCTGTGATCGTGCTGAGCAATCACGACAAAGCCCGCGACGCGGCGCTCAATATGATGCGTTTCTTCGAGCACGAGAGCTGCGGCCAGTGCACCCCCTGCCGCGTGGGCACCGCCAAAGCCGCGCGTTTGATGGAGGCCAATGTGTGGGACAACGACACCTTGGAAGACCTCAACCAAGTGATGACCGACGCGTCCATCTGCGGCCTGGGCCAAGCCGCGCCCAACCCGATTCGCAGCATTCAAAAATACTTTCCTCATGAAATTGGAGGTGCAGCATGAACGCACCAACTAAATTGGTTGAAGTCACGCCCGCGATGGTGGATCTCACTTTAGATGGCATCCAGGTTCAGGCGTTTGAGGGCGAAACCCTCATCAAGGTCGCCAAACGCCACGGCATCGACATTCCGCATCTGTGCTACAGCGAAAGCCTGCGCGCTGACGGCAATTGCCGTGCCTGCGTGGTTGAGGTCAAAGGCGAGCGCACCCTGGCACCCAGCTGCTGCCGCGCCGCCACTGCTGGCATGGACGTGCAAACCAAGAGCGAACGCGCGGTCAAAAGCCAAAAGATGGTGGTCGAGATGCTGCTGTCTGACATGCCCGACCAAGGCTACAAATGGCTAGAGAAAGACGGCAAAGATGACGCCACCCAGCAGCACGGTGAGCTGAGCGAATGGGCTACTGCACTCGACGTGCAAGTGCGCCCCGCCCTCAAAGCCCTGCGCCGCAACCAGCCCAAGGCCGACGTGTCGCACCCCGCTATGGCTGTCAACTTAGACGCCTGCATCCAGTGCAACCGCTGTGTGCGCGCCTGCCGCGAAGAACAAGTGAACGACGTGATCGGCTACGCCATGCGCGGCAGCCACAGCGAGATCGTGTTCGACCTGAACGACCCGATGGGCGAGTCCACCTGCGTGGCCTGTGGCGAATGCGTGCAAGCCTGCCCCACCGGTGCGCTCATGCCCAAGACCCATGTTGGCCCGCAAGTGGTGGACAAAAAGGTGGACTCCGTCTGCCCGTTTTGTGGCGTCGGTTGCCAGCTGACCTATAACGTCAAAGACAACAAAATCATTAGTGTTGACGGCCGCGACGGCCCGGCTAACCACAACCGCCTGTGCGTCAAAGGCCGCTTTGGTTTTGACTACGCACACAGCCCCCAGCGCCTGACCCAACCGCTGATTCGCAAAGCCGGCGTCGCCAAAGACCCCGAAGCACTCAACAGCCTGAACCGCGACAGCGCCGACTGGTCCAGCGTGTTCCGCGAAGCCTCGTGGGAAGAAGCCCTGGCGCTCACCGGCAGCAAACTCAGCGGCCTGCGCGACACCTTTGGCAAAAAATCGCTGGCTGGTTTTGGCAGCGCCAAAGGCAGCAACGAAGAAGCTTATTTGTTCCAAAAACTGGTGCGCACCGGCTTTGGTAGCAACAACGTCGACCATTGCACCCGCCTGTGCCACGCCTCCAGCGTAGCGGCCCTGCTAGAAGGCGTAGGCTCGGGTGCGGTGAGCAACCAGGTCAATGACGTCGAGCATTCCGATTTAATCTTTGTGATCGGCTCCAACCCCACGGCCAATCACCCTGTGGCCGCCACCTGGATGAAGAACGCCGCCAAGCGCGGTGCCAAAATCGTGTTGGCCGACCCGCGCATTACCGACATTGGCAAACACGCCTGGCGTACCCTGCAGTTCAAACCCGACACCGACGTGGCCATGCTGAATGCCATGATCCACGTGGTGATCGAAGAAGGTCTGGTGGCGCAGGAGTTTATTGACAAGCGTGCTAGCAATTTTGAAGCGCTGAAAGAAAACGTCAAAGGTTACAGCCCTGAAGCCATGGAGCCCATTTGCGGCATTCCGGCGCAAACCCTGCGCGAAGTGGCGCGGGCTTTTGCCAAGGCCAAGGGCGCGATGATCCTGTGGGGCATGGGCATCAGCCAGCACGTGCACGGCACCGACAACGCGCGTTGTTTGATCGCCTTGGTCACCGTGACCGGCCAAATCGGCAAGCCCGGCTCTGGCCTGCACCCGTTGCGCGGTCAAAACAATGTGCAGGGCGCCAGCGATGCGGGCCTCATCCCCATGATGTTCCCCAACTACCAGCGCGTGGACAACAAGGCCGTGCACGACTGGTTTGAAGATTTTTGGCAGACCAAGCTCGACGACAAACCCGGCTACACCGTGGTCGAGATCATGCACAAGGCCTTGGCACCCGACAGCGATCCGCACAAGATTCGCGGCATGTACGTGATGGGCGAAAACCCCGCCATGAGCGACCCTGACTTGAACCACGCGCGCCACGCCTTGGCCAGCCTGGACCATTTGGTGGTGCAAGACATCTTCATGACCGAAACTGCCTGGCTGGCCGACGTGGTGCTGCCTGCTACCGCCTGGCCCGAGAAAACCGGCACGGTGAGCAACACCGACCGCATGGTGCAACTGGGCAAACAAGCCATTGACCCACCGGGCGATGCCAAGCCTGATTTGTGGATCTTGCAACAAATCGCCAAAGGCGTGGGCCTGAACTGGAACTACCCTGGCGAACACGCTGGTGTGGCCGCGGTCTACGAAGAAATGCGCCAAGCCATGCACGCGGCCATCAGCGGCATTACCTGGGAGCGCCTAGAGCGCGAGTCCAGCGTGACCTACCCTTGCCTCAGCGCCGAAGACCCGGGCAGCCCTACCGTTTTCATCGACAGCTTCCCGACTGCTAGCGGCCGAGTGAAGCTGGTGCCCGCTGACATCATCCCCGCGAATGAGCGGCCCGATGCCGAGTACCCCTTTGTGCTGATCACTGGCCGCCAGCTAGAACATTGGCATACCGGCAGCATGACGCGCCGCGCCAGCGTGCTCGACGCCATAGAGCCGATGGCCACCGCTTCGCTCTGCGGCGCTGACATGGCCGAGATGGGCTTAGAGCCAGGCGACGTGGTGACGGTGCAGTCGCGCCGCGGTGAAGTGGCCATTCACCTGCGCCGCGACGACGGTACGCCACGTGGAGCGGTGTTCATTCCTTTCGCCTACTACGAAGCTGCGGCCAACTTGATGACCAATGCGGCGCTTGACCCGGTGGGCAAGATCCCCGAGTTCAAATACTGTGCAGTGGCGATTCGCCGTGGCGGCGCATTGCCTGCCAGCGCTGGCTTTGGTGGCGGCTTGGCCCAGCCCAAAACCGCCGCTTAAAGCGGTTAAAACGGGCTTTGCGCGGGCTTTCAGGGGTATGGAGCTAACACCCCAGCTCAGCCAAGCTGCAGCGCCGTTAACGCATGCCGTTGCGGCGCTGAACCAACACGGCGACACAGTGCAGTTGCACATACCGGCGGAGCGTGCGCTCACCGTGTATGTGGACAAGCGCGAACTCGTCACCCTGATGACCCTGGGCGCCCACCCCGAATGGCTGGTGCTGGGCTATTTGCGCAACCAGCGCTTGGTCGACTCAGTGGCCGAGATCGCGTCCATCCAGGTCGATTGGGAGGTCGGTGCCGCTGCCGTCACCACCCGCCACGGCATTGCCCACATCGAGGAGCGCACCACCAGCAAGGTGGTCACCACCGGCTGCGGCCAAGGCAGCATGTTTGGCAACTTGATGGACGAGGTCGATGGCATTCGCTTAGGCCCTGCGCGCGTCAGCCAGGCCCAGCTCTACGGTGTGGTCAATGCCATTCGTCTGAAAGAAAGCACCTACAAATCGGCGGGCTCGGTGCATGCCTGCGCGTTGTTTAGCGGCCAAGAACTGTTGCTATTCGTTGAAGACGTAGGCCGCCACAATGCCATCGACACCATTGCCGGATGGATGTGGCTGCAAGGCGCGGCCACGGCCCAGGGTCAAGACAAACTTTTCTACACCACCGGGCGACTGACCAGCGAGATGGTTATCAAGTCGGCGCAAATGGGCGTGCCCATCGTGGTCTCGCGCAGTGGCATGACGCAAATGGGCCATGCCCTGGCCACCCAACTGGGCTTGTGCGCCATTGGCCGCGCCACCAACAAGAATTTTGTCTGCTACAGCGCGCCCGAGCGTCTGCAAATGCAAGTGGAGTTGGCCGGGCCGCGCACACTGCGTGACTGACAGGCTGTGGCCAAGGGCCTGGCCTATAATTTTTCCAGGCTAGCCCGGTACCTCTCACCGGAGAAAAAAATGTTTTCTGGACGTATGTATTGCAAGCGAATCTTGGGCGCACTGCTGCTGGGCTTGGGGGGCCAATTTTGGCGCAAGTACCGGCTGCAGTTCCCTTGCTGACCCAAAAGCAATTGATGCCAGCCCCAGCGCAAGCAGCGCCAACAAACTATCCGCAGCTTGTTTTTACGCGTGGCAGCAGTCTGGGGCCCAGA
Source organism: Betaproteobacteria bacterium (assembly GCA_947448675.1). Lineage (GTDB taxonomy): Bacteria > Pseudomonadota > Gammaproteobacteria > Burkholderiales > Burkholderiaceae_C > CANFOR01. The sequence goes on along the minus strand of CANFOR010000006.1, from coordinate 21,304 downwards.
AAACGGTAGCGGTCTCTTTTTTAGACAGCACGTTTAAAAACACCGTGGGAAAAATCACTTTGCACTAGGCGCTTTGCACCAACTGGACGTTATCTTTCAACGCGGCAGAGGCGCGGATCATGGAAGTGATCGAGGTGGCATCAGAGTCTGCTGATCTGCGCTAAATCGGTCGCTACAAAAAGAGTAGCTGTATACGCAAAACTGGTGCGCCTTCCAGGCCATTTTATCTCTGAAAATAGTTGCCAACTTAGCTGGTTTGGCGTTCTGGCTGGGTAACCGTTGCGCAGGGCATCCACCGGCCATTGGCGGCGCTGGAGCGTAGCACGCTGTCGGTAAAGGCCAGGCCAAGCCAGCCGTCTTGCGCGTTGGGAAACTGCAGCACGTCGGGGTCGGCCAGCACGCCCATGCGTCTGCAGGCAATGGCCAGGGCAGCGTCGCGGTACAGGTTGGCAAAGGCCTCATGAAAGCCCTCAGGGTGGCCCGCCACGATGCGCGAAGCTTTGGCCGCAAAGGGCAGGGTGCCAGGGCCATTGGGGGTGAGGCATTGGGCGGGCGCGTGCAGCGGCTTAAAGTGCAAGACCTGGGGCTGCTCTTGCGCCCACTCTAGGCTGCCCAGCGAGCCGCTAACGCGAATGCGCAGGCAGTTCTCAACGCCAGCCGCCGCTTGCGTGACCCAAAAGCTGCCCCGTGCCCCGTTGTTCATGCGCAGCAGTGCACCGGCATAGTCATGTACTACACGCCCTGGCACGATGGGTCCTACATCTGCTGCCACTGCGCTTACCTCGAGCCCGGTGATAAAGCGCAAGAGATTGTGGGCATGGCTGCCAATGTCGCCCATCACCAGCGAGGGGCCACCGCGCTGCGGGTCGTCACGCCAGCTAAGCTGCTGTGGGTCGGGCACGCGGCTCTCGTCGGCCCTGCCGCCTTGCACGTATTCCACCTGCAGCAAGCGCACGGCGCCCAGCTGGCCCGCTGCCACCATGGCGCGGGCTTGGCGCACCATGGGGTAACCGGTGTAGTTGTGGGTCAGGCAAAACACGCGCTCACTTTTTTGCACTGCTGCGAGCAGGCTATGCGCCTCGGCCAAAGTGTTGGTCATGGGCTTGTCGCAGATCACGTCAAACCCCAAGCCCAGGGCTTGCATGGACAGCGCATAGTGGCTGTCGTTGGGCGTCATGATGGCTACCACATCGGCACCGTCGGCGCGCGCTGCTTCTGCTGCCAGCAGGGCTGGGCCACTGGCGTAACAGCGATCGGTGGCAAAGCCCAGAGCCTGACCAGCTTGCACCGAACGCTCGGCGTTAGACGACAGCGCCGCGGCTACCAGCTCGTAACAATCGTCGAGCCTGGCGGCTTGGCGGTGCATAGCCCCAATGAAGGAGCCGGGGCCACCGCCGATCACGGCAAGCCGCAGGCGACGCGCCAGTACTGCGATGACGGGATGTGTGTTCATGGGAGTAGGTATCGATTGAATAGTGGGGCATTGTGGCAGCTTGGCTCGGGTTTGCACCCATAGGCGGCGTGTGGGCTATGAACGAAGATAAAAAAGACCTCACTTCAACTTCGCAGCCATCAGGAGTAACCATGGCCCTACATGCCTTGACCGTTCGCAGCCCATTTAAAGCCCCGTGTCTTAAAGCCCACTGTCTTCCCAAGGTGCCTAGGCTTTCGCTGGCACTTTCTATGACTGCCTTCGCCGCCCTGTGCGGCGGGAGCCCAGCGCTGGCGCAAGCACCGCAAGAGAGTTTCAAAATTGGCATTGTCAGTTTTTTGTCGGGCCAAGCTGCCGAGAGCTTTGGCATCCCCGCGGTCAATGGCGCCAAGGTGCTGGTGGACAGCTTCAACAAGGGGGCCGCACCTGCGCCATTTAACAAACCCGGCTTTGGGGGCATGAAAATTGAGGCGGTTTACGTCGATGAAAACGGCGGCGCGACCAAGCAAGTGCAAGAGTTGCGCAACCTCTACGACCGTGAAAAAGTCGATGCCGTGGTGGGCTACGTGGGCTCGGGAGACTGCTTAGCCGTGGCCCCGGTGGCCGAGGAGATGAAGAAGTTTTTGATTCTGTACGACTGCGGCACGCCCCGCATTTTTGAAGACGGCAAGTACAACTACGTGTTCCGCACCGCCTCGCACGCAGCCATGGACAACGTGGCTTTGGCGCGCTACTTAAAGGCGCGCAACGTCAAGGTCGATAGTTTCAACATGATCAACCAAGACTACGCCTGGGGCCAAGACTCCAAGAAAGACTTTACGTGGTCGATGGAGAAATTGCTTCCCAACGCCAAGGCCGGTGAAGACCAGTTGCCCAAGTTTGGCGCGGGCCAGTATGGCACTGAAATTTCTGCGTTGATGGCCAAACCGGCCGACGTGACGCACAGCAGTTTGTGGGGCGGCGATTTGCAGGCTTTCGTCTTGCAGGCCGCGCCGCGCGGCTTGTTCAAACGCACGCAGGTTGTGTTTTCCGCCGGGGACCATGTGCTGCCAGGTTTGGGTGAAAAAATGCCCGACGGCGTGATTTTGGGTGCGCGCGGGGCCTATGGGCTGATGTCGCCCAAATCGGCCTTGAACGACTGGTGGTGGGAGCTGTACAGCAAGGCCTACAACGTCTACCCGGTTCAAGCGCCGTACCGCATGGTGCAGTCTTTGCTTGGTCTGAAGTTGGCCGTCGAAAAAGCCATGACGGCCAACGGCGGCAAAAAGCCCAACGCGGAGCAACTCGCCGCAGCTTTGGCGAATGCCGAGTGGGACTCACCCGCTGGCAAGATTCGCATGGCGTTAGGGGGTGGTCACCAAGCGGTGCAAGAGACAGCCATTGGCAAGACCCGCTACGACACTGCCAAAAAAATGGTGGTGCTCGATGACATCATGCGCTTCCCAGCTGACTGCGTGAACCCACCGGCCAACATGAAGGCCGAAGATTGGATCAAGGCGGGCTTTCCCGGTGCCAAAGGCTGCCCTTGACATCGCCATTCATCTTGGCTTGACCGGATATACAGGCTGATGCTGACCATTTTGATTGATGGCCTGACCTATGCGTCTTGGCTGTTCATTGTTGCCCTGGGTCTGACGCTGGTGTTTGGGGTGCTCAAAATCTTGAACATCGCGCATGGCAGCTTCTACGCGCTAGGGGCCTACGCGGCGGCCAGTTTTGTGGGCTGGGCCGGGGCCATGAAATGGGCGCCGGGTTTTACCCTGGTAGCGATGCTGCTGGCAGCGGCGGCGGTGGCTGCCTTGGTAGCGCCGCTAACGGAACGCGGTTTGCTGCGGTTTTTTTACGGTCGCGATGAGGTCTTGCTGGTGCTGGTGACCTATGCCATGTTCCTCATCATGGAAGACCTGACCAAGCTGATTTGGGGCGCCAACCCTTATTACGTCTCGCAGCCCTACAGCTTGTTTGGCAGCATTGACATCGGCAAGCAAACCTATGTTGGTTATGACTTTGCGCTGGTAGCGTTGGCCGTGGTGGTGGGCTTGGCGGTGTGGTGGTGGCTGAACCGCACACGGCAAGGCAAGGTCATGATCGCCGTGATCCACAGTGCCGAAATCGCCGCCAGCATGGGCGTGAACGTGTCACGGGTCTACATGCTGGCGTTCTCGGTCGGCATCTTTCTGGCTGCTTTGGGCGGTGCGTTCACCGCACCCATGATTTCAGTGCAACCGGGGGTGTCGGTAGGGGTCATCATCGTCTCTTTTGCCGTGGTCATTATTGGAGGTTTGGGCAGCATAGAAGGCGCGGCTGTAGGTGCCTTGATCGTGGGTTTGGCCCGGGCTTTGGCCGTGCACCTGGCCCCAGTGGCCGAGCTGTTTTCGATCTATGTGGTGATGGCAGTGGTACTGATGTTCCGACCCGAAGGCCTGTTTCAACGCATCCAAGCGCGAAAGATTTGAGGCTATGGCGCTTCCTGCTACAACTGCCGCCGTGATCGCGACGACCCATAAGTTCGATCCCGACAATTTAAGCGGGGCCGCCAGCACTGAAACCAGCGCCGCACGCTACACGCTATGGACCTTGGCCGCTTGCATTGCCTTGGGCGTGGTCGGTTGGCTGATGCCCAAGTGGCTTACTTTTTTAATCACCATGGCAGCGGCCAACGGCCTCGTCTCGCTGGGCATTGTGGTGCTGATGCGCGGCGGTGTCGTGCCGTTTGGCCAGGGCATGGTGTTTGCCATTGGTGGCTATACAGCCGCGCTGGTGGCCAATAAATGGGGCTTCACCGACGCGCTGGGAGGGGCGTTGCTGGGCGGCCTGATGGCCGCCTTGATCGCAGCGCCGTTTGCGCCGCTGCTGTCACGCTACCGGGGCATCTTTTTTGCGATGTTGACATTGGCCCTGTCGATGGTGACCTACGGTTTGCTCATGAAGCTCGACATGTTGGGCGGCTCGGACGGTTTCAACCTGGCTCGCCCCACGCTGATGGGCCAAAAACTACCAGACGACAAAGTCGGCTACATCCTGTATTGCCTAGCCGTGGGCGTGTCGCTGGTGATGGGCCTGTTGTCGCGCATCTACTTTGATAGCACGCGGGGTTTGATCACCGTGGCCGTGCGTGAGAATGAGTTGCGGGTGGAATACCTGGGCGGCTCGGTGCGCCATGCGATGGCAATCAACTTTGTGTTGGCGGCTTTTTGCGGCGGCCTGGGCGGCGCGTTAGCGGTGATGGCGCTGGGCCACATTGAGCCGAACTTCAGCTTTTGGACGACCTCGGGCGAGTTCGTTTTTGTGGCGATTTTGGCGGGCTGGCAAAGCGTGCTGGCGGTATTTGTAGCCAGCACCGTGCTCGAAGTGGTGCGCTCGTTTTCAAGCTCGTATTTTCCGAACACTTGGCAATTGGCGTTGGGCGTGTTCTTATTGCTCGTGATTCGCTTTTTGCCACGTGGCCTGGGTTCGCTGTGGGTACGTGGGAGTACGCGATGAGCCCGACTTCCAGTTCGTCCCCCGCGTTGCTCGAAGCACGCGGAGTTGGCAAAAAATTTGGCGCAGTGGTCGCGGCGGTTGATCTCAACATCCGCATTGCAGCGGGTGAGCGTGTTAGTTTGGTTGGCTCCAATGGCGCGGGAAAGACCACTTTCGTCAACATGATCACTGGTTATTTAAAGCCCGATCAGGGTCAAATTTTGTTGGATGCACAGGCCATCACGCGGCTTCATCCTCGTGCTATCTCGCATCTGGGCGTGGCCAGGTCGTTTCAAATTCCCCAGATCTTCGGCGACTTGTCGGTCATCGACAACATGTTGGTGGCCAACGCCTGCCATGATGGACATTTGAGTTTTTGGCAATCCGCCCGCCGCCGCGCAGCAGTGGAACGCGCTGAGACTTTGTTGACGCGTTTTGCCCTGATCGAGCACCGTAAGCGGCGGGTGGCTGAGCTGCCCGGCGGTGTACGCAAGCTGCTCGACATTGCAATGGCCTTGACGCGTTCACCCAAGCTCTTGCTGCTCGATGAGCCCACCAGCGGCGTATCTGCCGAAGAAAAATTCCCGATGATGGAAACCATCATGGCCGGGCTGGAACAAGACCAGCGCGAGACCCAGGGCGCGGCCACCACGGTGCTGTTTGTCGAACACGACATGGACATCGTAAAGCGTTACGCTAGCCGTGTGATCGCGTTTTATAGTGGCCGCGTGATTGCCGATGCCAGCCCCAGCGTGGCGCTGACCACCGACGACGTGCGGCGCTATGTCACGGGCGAGTTGTTGTCGGAAGAAAGTACCGAGGAAACCCGTTCATGCTCACGATAGACAGCCTGCATGTGGCCATTCAATCTGTGGTCGCTCTGCGCGGGCTCTCGCTCAGCGTGCAGGGTGGTACCATGGTCGGGTTGATCGGTCGCAATGGCGCTGGCAAAACCACCCTATTGCGCAGCGTCATGGGCCACCTCAAGCCGACCCAGGGCACGATCCGCTTCAATGGCCACGACTTGTGCACCCTGCCACCGCATGCCCGCGCCGGTTTGGGCATCGGCTACATGCCCGAAGACCGAGGCTTGGTGCCTGAATTGAGCGTCGAAGAAAATATCCTGCTGCCGGTGTGGGTCAACCCTGCGCTGGACCAAGCCGAACGCTTGGCCTTGGTGTACCAGGTGCTACCCGAACTGCTAGAGATGCGCCAGCGACGTGCCTTGCTGCTGTCGGGTGGGCAACAAAAACTGGTGGCCTTGGCACGGGCCTTAGCGGTGGGCACACGCTTGCTGTTGCTAGACGAACCCTTTGAAGGCGTCGCACCCGCTTTGTCTAAGCGCTTGGCCGATGTAATCGCTGGGCTCAAGGGGACGGCCGTGTCAGTCTTGATTGCTCAGAGTGACCTCAACCATTCACGCAGATTGGTGGATACCGAATTTGTGATCGAGCGCGGCGCGAATGTGCAAATGGCGGCGCATTGAGCTTTTCTCTGCAAGCTATCGATGACGCGCTGATAGCTTGCAGAAGTTTTAACCCAGCAAGGCTGCAACCTCAGCCCACAGCGGAATCCCCGCAATCGCGCCGTGGCGCGTCACTGAAAGCGCTGCCGCCGCATTGGCCCATTGCATCGCGACAGGCAATGCTTCACCACGCGCCAGCGCTGCTGCTAGCGCGCCTGTGAAGGTATCGCCTGCGCCTATGGTGTCGGCTACCTGCATGTTGCGGCCTACCAGCACTATCGGCTCACGGCCAGCTTGGTACAACCTGCAACCCACCTCGCCTAGAGTAACCAGCACTGCGCCTGAGCCTAGCGTCAGCAGGTGTTGGGCGGCACTGTCCACAGAATCTGCATGTGCCGAACCAGCGAGCTGGTAAAGCTCGCTTTCATTCGGCGTGAGCAGGTCTGTCAACCCCATTAGGTTCGCGGGAATGGGCCTCACAGGCGCGGGATTGAGAAGGGTGATGACACCTGCTGCACGCGCAAGTTCAAAGGCCTGTAGTGTTGCCTCAAGCGGTACTTCGCACGATGACATCGCAACTTTGGCACTCACGATAACGCCGCGCGCTGCAAGGACATGCTGAGAGTTCAAGCCACTGCCTGCACCCGGATGCACCGCAATGCTGTTGTCGCCATCGGCGTAAACCAGAATTTGCGCCACGCCGCTGCGCTCGTTTGCTGCACGCTCAACGTGGTCGCAAGCAATGCCTTCAGCGCGCCACAAGTCCATGCCCATGCGCCCAAAGTCGTCGTCGCCTATGCGGGCTATCAGCGCAACGCGCGCGCCCTGGCGAGCAGCGGCGACAGCGGCATTGCTTCCTTTGCCGCCGGGGCTGATGTTGAAGGCATTGGCCATCAGTGTTTCGCCGCGCGTGATGGGCCGCGCCACCTGCGAGATTAAATCGACATTCCAACTTGCAATGCAAACCACCGCAGCAGACACCGCTTCAGCGCTCACTTATCTGCCCCCATAGCCCATGGTTTGCGGTAGCCACAAAACGATTTGCGGAAAGCACGTCATGGCTAGCAACAAGAGCAGTAGCATGACAAGAAAGGGCCAGCCCTCATTCATCATCTCACCAATCGGAATGCCCGTGAGCGCCTTGGTCACAAACAGCAGCATGCCAAAGGGCGGGTGAATCAGACCGATCATCATGTTGAGCACCACCAGCACGCCAAAATGCACCAGATCCACGCCCAGTAGCTTGGCGGCGGGCAGTAGCATGGGCACAAACACCAGTAGCAGTACCGACACATCCAGAAAGCAGCCCAGTGCCAGAAACATCACATTGACCAGCAGCAAAAATTTGATCTGACTCAGATGCATGCTGTCCACCCACATGGCCATGGCTTGCGGCACGCCTTCGGCAGTGAAGGCGTGGTTGAGCATGAAGGAGCCCGCTAAAATTAACGTGATAACGGCGCTACCGCGTGTTGACTCCATCACCACGCCCCAGAAGCTGCGCCAAGTCAGCGCACGGTAAATCACACCCGCCAGAATCAGCGCATGAAAGGCCGCGACAGCAGCGGCTTCAGTCGGGGTGAACGCGCCGGAATATATGCCGCCCAGCAGCACAATGGGCATGGATAGCGGTAACGCGCCGCGAAACAAAATGGCTGGCCACTCGTGCATCGGGATAGGCGCTTCACGCGGCATGTTGCGCTTCACTGCGATGAAGTGAACCACCATCATCATCAATATCGCCATCAAAAAGCCGGGTATCACACCGCCCAAAAAAAGCGCACCTACTGAAGCGCCTGACACCAACGCGTAAATCACCATCGGAATTGATGGCGGAATGATGGGCCCGAGAGTGGCGCTGGCCACTACAACAGCGCCGGCAAAACCGCGTGAGTACTCGGGCTTTTTGAGCATCTGGCGAATCGTGACCAAACCAGGCCCGGCGGCGTCAGCAATCGCACTGCCGCTCATACCTGAAAAAATAACGCTGACCAAAATATCCACTTGAGCTAGGCCCCCACGCATACGGCCCACCAGAATGCTGCAGAAGTCAAAAATGCGCTCACTCACTGTACCTGCGTTCATGATGTTGGCGGCAAACACAAACAGCGGCACGGCCAGCAGCACATAGCTGTTGTACATGCCGTTGCCGATTTGCTCGGCCACTAGGCCCACGTCCTGGTGCTTGACCATCAGGTAAGCAATGCCCGAGACGATCATCGAAAAGCCTATGGGTATGCGCAGCAGCATGCCGGCTACCAACACCAGCATCAAAACCAAAATGCCGGTTGTCATAGACGCAGCTCCGCTTCAAGACCGATACCCCGGATAGCGTTCCAGATGGCCCATGCAGAGCGCACAACCATGGCCATCAGCAGAAAAACAAAAGGTAGAAAGACCCACATGAAGGGTAGGCCCAGTACAGGCGTGCCCTCACGTGCCATGAAATACACATAGTCCCAGGTGGCCGGAATACCGCACAGCGATAGTCCACCCACCAGTAAGTTGCCGGCAATCTGCATCATCTGGCGGCTGCGCTGATTGACGTTGTTCCATAGCAAATCAAACACTACATGCTCACGTGCAGGAACGACCACAGCCGCCGCCCACAAAATGACCCAGACGTAAAGTATGACTGCGGCTTCATCGGTCCAGGCCAGCGGCTTGTTAAAGCCAAACCGCGCCGTGACCTGGATCACAAACACGATGAACAGGGTCAAGAACAAGCCACCACCGATGGCATCGGCGGCCATTTTTAGCCAGCGTTTCATGGTCGTTTATTTCGTCGCGTTGATGCGCTCAAGCAGGCCTTTAGGCCAGACCTTAGCGTAGTCGGAGTTCTGGTAAACGGTTTGCACAGACTTGCGGAAAGCATCTACGTCTGGCGTGGCGACTTGCAGACCCTGCTGCTTGAAGAATTCGACCAGTTGGCCCTCTTCCTTGATGCGATTCTCGTTGTTGTAGGCGGCTGCAGCCTCGGCTGCGGCTTTGACCTTCTGCTTTTGCGCAGCATTCATGGCGCTGTACGCCTTGTTTGAAATCGCTATAAAGATGCCATCTACTAGATGGCTGGTCATCACAATCTGCTTGGTCACTTCATAAAACTTGGCCGCACGTACCGAGGGCAGGGGATTGTCCTGGCCGTCAATGGTGCCGGTTTTCAGGCCCAGGTAGACCTCGCCAAAAGCCAGCGGCGTGGGTGTAGCGCCCAGCGCTTCGCCTAGAAAAAGCCACTCTTTGGAGCCCGGCATGCGCAACTTCACGCCTTTGAGGTCGGCCGGTGTTTTGACACTGCGCGCCTCGCGCAAATTGACTTGCCGCGTGCCCAGGTAAACGGTGGACAGCGGCGTCACTTCCATTTTCTCAGAGACGACTTTGAACATCTCTGTGCCTATGGGGCCGTTGAACACTTTTTGCTGGTGTGCGGGGTCGCGCACGATGTAGCCCGCCGTGAAAACCGAGAACTCGGGTACCAGCTTGGCAATGTCAAAGGCCGAGATCGACGACAGCTCCAGGTTGCCGCGCGCCATGGCTGCTGGCTCGGTGCCCTGCTTGAATAGCGAGGCGTTGAGATTGATCTGCACGTCGAATTCGCCGGGCGCGCTTTTCTCTAGCGTGTCCTTGAAAACTGTCCACATCTTGGCATGCCAGTCATCAGGCACAGCAGGTGTCGACACGCGCAGCAGCACCTTGGTTTGGGCCTGTGCAGCAGGCAGTAGCATGCCCATCAATACGGCAGCGGAAGCGGTGGCCAGCAGGCCTCGGCGAAGCAGGGAAGTTTTCATGTTGTCTCCTTCTTTGTAGATACTTGGTTAGTCAGACTTTAAATCAATGCCAAATGCAGAAATGGTTTTCTCCAGCGCCTGAAATTCTGCCGACTTCAAGGACACCAGCGGCGCGCGCACACGCAGCCATGCTTGCTCGCCACTCAGTATCGCCATGACGCCCTTGAGCGCCGGCAACAGTGAGTAGCCCTCCAATAGGGCCAGTAGCTTGATGATGCGTTCGCGTTCTGCGGGCGTGTTGGGTGCATCGGGCTGCGTTACCAAGCGATGCACCACGCGTGGCATGAAGTTGGCCAGGCCGCTGATGGCCCCTGTGCTGCCGCGTCGGCCCAAGTCTGGCAAATCGGGTTCAAAGCCGACATACACCACCATGTTTGGTGCTAGGCGCTGCATGAAAGCTTCTGCCAGGTCGATTGAATGCGCGGTGTTGCATGCGCTGTCCTTGATGCCCAGAATCGTGTTGGGGTACAGCTTTTTGAGTGTCGTTATTACATGGTGCGATAGGCCCACACCGCTGACCTGGGGAATGTGGTATAGATAGAGTTTGAGCCGCGCGTCGTTGAGCCCGTCAATCACATAACGGCAGCTATCGATGATGCCTTCGTCCGGCACGCCCTTAAGAAAAAACGGTGGCAGCATGAGGCAACCATGCACGCCGGCGTTTACCGCGTGGCGTGTTAGCTCCAGCGTTTCGGGCAAGGCTGCGCAACTGGTAGACACCATGATCTGCGCGGCAGGCACGCCGTTTTTAATAAGTTGCTCTATCGTCTCCTTGCGCTCGGCCATTGAAAACGAAGGGCCTTCACCCGTCGTGCCAAAGGGCGTGACACCGCCGCAGTCGCAGGCAAGTAGCGCCTTGCTGTGCGCGGCCAGGCTGGCATGGTCAATGCTTAAATCGGCATTAAGCGGTGTCAGCAGCGCAGGCCAGATGCCGCAAAATGCGGCACTGGTGAGGCCAGGTTGGGTAGTTTGTTGTGGGGCGATCATCCAGGATTCTCCAAAGACCACGGTAGGGCTGGCCGTGGCAGTCCGAGCACGCGACGGTGCGCGCTTTCAATGTGGTGCCCCAGGCGGTCGACCACAGCAGGTGCGTCGCGTCGCTTGAGGGCGTCTATAAACCAGAGATGCTCTTCCATGGCGGGAATCAGTACGTCTGCAGAAAGCGTTGAGCCTTCGAGCTTGATCAGGCGCACGCGCAGGCTGTTGATGCGGTTGACCTCGGCTATCAACTCATTGCCCAGCGCGTCAATCATCATGTCGTGCAGGCCCCAGTCCACCGTGGTTGCGTTTTGGAGCAGGTCATGGTCAATTGTGGTTTTGCGCGCACGCCGCACAATGTTTAGGTGTGCCTGCTCAATGGCGGCCAAGTCGCTGTCGCTCACGGTGCTTACAAAGCGGCCAGCGGCCTCCCGCTCTAGCAGCTTGCGCAACTGAAAGGCATTGTTGATAAGTTTTAAATCGACATGCGCGACCTGCAGGCCGCGTTGCGGCACGGTTTTCAATAAACCCTCGGCCTCCAGGCGCGGAATCAGCTCGCGCACTGCGCCCAGCGGTATACCCAGCAGTTGCATCAGTGCTCGCTGCGAGACGAACTGACCCGGGCGTATGTTGGCATCCACTATCTGCTGCTGAAAGCTTTCATAGGCTTGCGCGCGCAGGCTGGCGGGAGCAGGTTGGGCGAGCATTAAATGAATAGGAATCAAAAATGGGATGGAAATACGGGAATTTCCCGTGGACATACTCATTTGAATATCTAACATGTTAGGGAAGCGCTGATTGCGATTAAATCAGCGCTTCCCTATGTAACCTGAGCTTTTGCCAGTGTCCGTCGGTTCTCAATAATAGATGGTAGCCGTTACAGTTGGCGGGGACGCTACGGTTGTCAAGGAGAGCGCCATGTTGATTTCCATCCACATTTGATCCCAGGGAGGTGCGGGCAACCGATGCATTCGAAGAATTCCTGGCAAAACGGATTGCACCAACGAACCGCCATTTTCTACGTGTTTTCGGTACTCATTTTCAGAGCGTAGCGATATTGTCATGTTTTGCCTCGTGCTGGAAGCACGGTTCCCCTACAGGCGCCAAAGCCGATGCGGGCTGCGCCAGGGCGCTCGCACCAGCCGTTTATCACCACACTGTCGCCGTCTTCCAGAAAGCTGCGGCGTTGGCCATTGGGCAGAGTCAGTGGCTGCTTGCCGCCTACAGTGAGTTCTATCAAAGCCCCGGCCTGGTCGATTGTGGGGCCGGACAGCGTGCCAGTCCCCAACAGGTCTCCAGCCTGCAAATTGCAGCCATTGATGGTGTGGTGCGTCACCATCTGGGCAGCGGTCCAGTAGGCGTGACGGTAGCTGGTGAGCGTCAAGCGGGTGGCGTTTTGGCCTTGTTCGCGCATGGCCTGGGTTTGCAGGCTGACGCTAAGCTGTACGTCAATGGCGCCGCCTGACTGGTTGGCAGCAGAATCCAGGTAGGGCAGCGGCAGTGGATCACCGGTGGGTCGAACAAAAGGCAGGCGGTAAGGAGCCAGTGCCTCCATGGTGACAATCCAGGGCGACAAGGTTGTTGCAAAATTTTTGGATAAAAACGGCCCCAAAGGCTGGTATTCCCACGCCTGGATATCACGTGCCGACCAGTCGTTGAGCAGGCACAGGCCAAAAATGTGGGCCTCGGCTTGCGCCATCTCAATGGGTTCGCCGCTAGCGTTGCCTGTGCCCATGAAGACTCCCAACTCCAGTTCATAGTCGAGTCGTTGGCATGGCCCCATGGACGGTTGCGTGGCACCGGGCGCTAGTGTCTGGCCAAGCGGGCGGGCAAAGGTTTGCCCTGATACGCCGATGCTGGAGGCGCGGCCATGGTAGCCAATCGGCACCCACTTGTAATTGGGCAAGAGCGGCTGGTCAGGGCGGAATTGTCTGCCTATGTTAGTGGCGTGGTAGAGAGACGTGTAAAAGTCGGTGTAGTCGCCAATGCGCGCTGGCACGGCGTATTCGGCCTGAATCTGTGGCACTAGGCATGCGGCCAGCTTGGCCTGTGCGCTTGAACCGGCCCGCAAAGCCTGCGAGAGCGCCAGACGCAGCGCAGACCAGTGGGTGGCACCCAAGGCCATCAAAGCATTGAGGGTATCTCCACGGCCTGCAAGAGCTGCTTGCTGCGCAAGTCCCTGCAACGCGCCACTGGCCGCAGTGGCAGCCAGATCGAGTATCTGATCACCAATGGCAACACCGCCACGAAAGGCTTCATCACCTGCGCTTCGAAACACTGCAAAGGGCAGGTTCTGAATGGGGAAGTCGCTGGTCAGCGCATTGGCCGATGCCACCCAGCTGCGTTGCACTGGGTCATGGGTTTCATTCAGGTTGTACATGGTGTGTGTTTTTCGAAGAGGTGCGTTCAGAGATCTCAGCGTTTGAACATCCAACTAACGCTGCGTGGGGTCGAAATGTTTTTGCAGGTTTTGCCAGCAACGGGCGTAGTCGGGTTGTCGCTGTGCGCATTCCAGCGCATACCGGGTAGGCTGAATGATGCCGGGCGTCTCGAACATGAACGCCATGGTGTCGCTCACCCGGTGCGGCCGGGTGGTGTCGGCGGCGCTGGCCGTGGCAAAGGTTTCTGCGTCGGGGCCATGGCCGGTCATGCAGTTGTGCAGCGACGCTCCGCCGGGAACAAAGCCCTCGGCCTTGGCGTCGTAAATTCCGTGGATCAGGCCCATGAATTCGCTGGCAATATTGCGGTGAAACCAAGGCGGGCGAAATGTGTTTGCCATGACCAGCCAGCGCGGCGGGAAGATCACAAAATCAATGTTGTCTACACCCGCCGTATCGCTTGCCGATTGCAGCACCAGAAAGATGGACGGGTCGGGGTGGTCGTAGCTGATCGAGCCTATGGCGTTGAAGCTCCGCAAATCGTACTTGTAGGGGGCATAGTTGCCATGCCATGCCACCACGTCCAGCGGTGAGTGGTCAATTCTGGCTTGCCACAAATGCCCGTTGAATTTGGCCACCAAGTCAAAATCGCCAGTAAGATCCTCAAAGGCAGCCACGGGCGTCTGAAAATCTCTGGGATTGGCCAAACCATTGGAGCCCAGTACGCCCAGGTCAGGCAGCCTGAACAGCGCACCGTAGTTCTCGCACACGTAGCCGCGGGCCACACCCTGTTCTGTGCCGGAAGCTGCGTCTACCTTGGTCGCGGGCAACCGCACCTGAAAGCGCACCCCGCGGGGTATGACGGCAATCTCTTGAGGCTCCACCTCGAGTATCCCCAGCTCGGTTGCCAGCACTAGGCGGCCTTGCTGAGGCACGATCAGCATTTCGCCATCGGCGTTGTAGAAGAATCGTCTCTCCATCGAGCGGTTTGCAGCATACAGGTGGATGCCACAGGCCTTATTGCCTGCCATGGTGACCAAACCCTCCACAAAATCAGTCGGTGCAATTGGTGCTGGCAAGGGATTCCAGCGCAGCGGGTCTGGCGGCGTGGGCAGTTCGTCAAACCGGCTGCGCAACAAACCCTCTGCCAGTCGAAAAAAAGGCTGATGCATAGCTGCAGGGCGAATGCGGTATAGCCAGGTGCGGCGGTTTGCGTGGCGCGGCGCAGTAAAGGCAGTGCCCGAGAGTTGTTCGGCATACAGCCCATAGGGCGCGCGCTGCGGCGAGTTACGACCATCGGGTAGCGCACCAGGCAAGGCCTCGGTGGCGAATTCGTTGGCAAAGCCAGTTTGATAGGGGCGTGGGTCAGTTGGCATGGCGACGATTTCAGTCAAGGTCTTGCGCAGCATCTGTTATCCATTGATCAACCCGCGCTGCGTCATTCACGTGGATGATGGACAGCAGCGCAAAACGCGCCAAAAACAAGGGAGTTACTGCTTCGCCAAGCGCCGTCATGGTGTTGCACAGTCGGGTGTAGGTTGCGTCAAGTTCTGAGTCAGTCATCAAAGTCTCCTGGAAGAAGGGTGGGGTTCAGGCACGCAAGGCGTGGTCAATAGCGCCCAGCACCTCGTTTGCGTCGACCTGACGCCAGCGCGCCAGCACATGGCCGTCAGGTCGCACCAGGTACAGACTGCCCGGCTTGGCCGCCAGCAGAGGGAACAATCGCTGCGTGTGGTCCCAGGCGCTGGGCTGATCGCTGGTACTTTGTGTTTGCGTGATCAAACGCAGTTCAAACGGTATGCCGCGCGCGGCCAAACTGGCGGGCAATGCCATCAGTGCCTGAAACGCTGTAAGCAGCACGGGCGGCAACGTGCCCGCCTCACTGAAATACAGTGCTGTAAAACCAGTCGCCAACAAGTCGGTCAGGAACCCTGCACGTGCTTTCCCCGCGCCGATGTGGGTGAGTGGGCATTCGGGCAACACGGCACCAGGAACGGGGCCAGCGTCAAATTCAGCACTCGCTGGCAGTGCGGCATTTAGGCGCGATCCGGTGTAGCAAATTGCCACGCTCTGGCGCGGGTTGATAAGTGAACGCAATCTGGGGTGCCGCAGCGCCAGGCCGAGCACCGCAGTGCGCATCAGCGCAAAGGCAAACGAGGGAGGCGCCATGAACTCTGTGCTTTTGGTGCCTTGCGCAAGATTCTCATGGGTGGCTGCCACACGCTCCTGGGAATAGCTGTCTAGCAGGCGCTCCGATGCCAAACCCCTCAACACAAATGCCAGCTTCCAGGCCAGGTTGTCCGCGTCGTCGATGCCCGAGTTGGCCCCGCGCACCCCAAAAATAGGCACCAAATGTGCCGCATCACCCGCAAAAAGCACACGGCCATGGCGGTAATGCTCCAGAGTGAGTGCATTGGCTTTGTAAATGGTGGTCCATATGGGTTGCCACGCACCGCGCTCACCCATCATCTCTAGCAGGCTGGCGACGCGGGGCATCACGTTTTCAGGCAATACGGCCTGGTCAGGGTCCTCCCCGTCACCTAGCTGGTAGTCGATTCGCCAGACTCCATGGGGTTGCTTGTGCACCAGCACGGTGGAGCCAGGGTTGCAGCGCGGGTCAAAGTAAGCCAAACGCTCCGTGGCGCGCTGGCTGTCGAGCAGGATGTCCACAATCACATAGCGCCCTTCGTAGCTGGTACCTTGCAGTGCAAGGCCCAATGACTCACGCACCGTGCTGCGGCCACCATCGGCGGCCACTAGCCAGTCCGCATCGAGCGCGTAATCACCCAAGGGCGTGCTGAGTGTGAGCCGCGCACCGTGGTCATCGGTCTTGACGTCCGTCACGCGGGTTTGCCAACGGATGTCGATCAAATCGGCCAGCTCTTCCGCGCGGTTGAGCAAAATCTGCTCAATATGGTATTGCGCCAGGTTCAACATGGGCGGCAGTTTCTGGTTCTCGTCCTGCGGCATCTGAAAGTGCAGCACCTCGGTGTCGCGGTAATAGCTGCGCCCGCCTGTCCATGGCAGGCCGACGTCCAGGAACCCAGGCAACGCACCCAGGCGAGCGGCGATCTCAAGGCTGCGCCGCGATATACAGATAGCGCGGCTGCCAAAGCACACGGAATCGTCGGCTTCAAGCAGCAGCACACGTACGCCCTGGCGGGCCAACCCGAGGGCCGTGGTGTAGCCCACGGGGCCGCCGCCCACTACCACGACAGGGTGGCGCTGCACATCCAGTCCGTCATGAAGTTCAGGCAAACGCGGGGCATAGCGCCGCGCTGTGAATGGATATGGGACATTGCTGTAATCCATCTGGTCGTTCCTTCAACTTGAGAAGTAAAATTATGGTTGCTAACGCAACTATGCCTTATTTTGTATTATCTGTACAGTAGGCACGTTCGATTGGTTGCGTTAGCAACTATTTTTCGATAAAATCAGCCTTTCATAAATCCCTTCATGTTTACTCGTTCCTTTTTTGGAGACACCATGCGACCCACTTCCTGGCTACGCCGCACACTGGCATTGGCCACCCTCACGTTGCCTCTGGTTTCATTGGCATTTCCTGACAAGCCCATCGAATGGGTGGTGCCCTACCCCGCAGGTGGCGGCTCTGACGTGGTGGCTCGCGTGCTGGCGGAGCCCATGGGTCGGCTGTTGGGTCAGGCGATATTGATCAACAATAAACCTGGGGCTGCCACTAACATTGGTGCCGAATATGTGGCCCGCGCCAAGGCCGATGGCCACGTGGTGTTGACAGCAGATACGGCTACCCTGGCGGCCAACCCCTCTTTGTATGCGAAGCTCGCGTACAACGCCGAGAAGGATCTGGCGCCGGTAGGGTTGATCGCCCGCTTTCCGATGATCTTGGTAGTCAACGCCAGCGTGCCGGTCAAGAATCTGGCTGAGTTCACGGCCTGGGCCAAGAAGCAGGGCAACGGTCTGAACTACGCCACGCCCGGCGCTGGCAGCCCACATCACCTGGCTACGGAGTTGTTCCGTGAACGCAGCGGACTGACAATGGCGCAGGTGCCCTACCGAGGTGCCGCCCCTGCCATCCAGGATGTCATCGGTGGGCAATTGCCTATGATGTTTGTCGATACCGCCAGCGGTTATTCGCACATCTTGTCCGGTAAGTTGCGTGCGATTGCCATCGCCAGCGCCAAGCGGGTGTCTGGCTTTGACGTCCCGACCTTTGCTGAACAGGGCATGAAAGACTTCGAAGCCTACGCATGGCAAGGCATGGTTGTTCCTGCAAGTACACCGCCTGAGACCATAGTCGCGCTGAATAAAGCGCTGCAGATGGCGCTTGACAGCACCGCAGTCAAAGCACGCTTTCAGACTCTGGGCCTGGAGGCCCTGCCCGGCACGCCTGCAACAATGGCCGCGTACACAAAAAGTGAACGTTTAAAGTGGGGCGCGCTGATCCGCTCGAATAACATTCGCCTTGACTAAATCCACGGCATTTCCATCAGATCCGTATGGCCCGTCCCGCCAAAATTCCTCAACCTGTGCAGCCGCGCTTTGCCCTTGATGCAACCGTCACGCACCGGCTCCACACGCTGCACAAACTGACTGACCGTGCCAGCCAAGTGGCTTATCTGG
Organism: Betaproteobacteria bacterium; assembly: GCA_947448675.1. GTDB lineage: Bacteria > Pseudomonadota > Gammaproteobacteria > Burkholderiales > Burkholderiaceae_C > CANFOR01. The sequence continues at coordinate 3,202 of CANFOR010000006.1, read as the reverse complement.
AGGGCGCGGGCATGTCGCTGAGCGAGGGGCGCTGCCTGTCGGCTGTGGGTGCCTTTACACCGCTGTCGGTCGATGATTTGGCGCATCGCGCCAATTTGAACAAGGGCCAGGCCAGCCGTGCCGCCCAATCCCTGGTGGCCCAAGGCCTGGTAAACAAGCGGCCCAGTGCCATCGATGGCCGTGGCGTGGTGCTGACCTTGACGCGCAAGGGCGGCGTAGTTTGGCGGCGTGTCGTAGCGGTTATAGAGCGACGCAATACTGAGATCGTCGCGTGCCTCGACCAAGAAGAGTGCACGTGTTTAGACAAGTTGCTAGACCGTCTAGTGGCCCATGCAAGGCTGGCGCTGGGGAATGGGCACGAAATAGTCGATGCCCCTGCTAGTCAGTGAGCTCAGCATTCGTCTGTCTAACGGGAAGACTTTGCAGAAGAAGGCCACAAAATAGTCGTGCGCGCAGTCAGCGCAGCGGGCGCGGGCAAAGCCGTAGGCAAAGATGCCGCATTCGAGGTATTTGCCAAATGTGCAAAATCCATCCATGATCACTTTGTATTCCCCGCTGCACGAGCACCACGCCCCTGCCTTTGAATTCTTTCGGGGTCAACGGGTGCCCTGTTTCGAGTCGCCCGCGCGTGCTGGTTTTGTGCTGAATGAATTGAAAGCGCGCGGCCACGCCATTCGCACACCAACCACTGATAGCCACGATGTGCTACCGCAAATCCACTCGCCACGATACTTGGCGTTTCTAGAATCGGCCTGGCGCCAGTGGCTGGCGCTTGACCCGGCCAACGCCGCAATGCAGCCCTTCCCGTCGGTGTGGCCGGTGCGCAGCTTGCGAAGCGACCGGGAGCCGGTCAATTTCACCGGCAAACTGGGCTTGTATTCGATGGACAACGGCAGCCCCATGGATGGCGGCACCTGGGCCGCCGCCAAAGCCGGGGCCGACGCGGCAGCCAGTGCCGCCATGTTGTTGTCCGGCGGTGAACGCGCTGTGTTTTGCGCGACACGCCCGCCCGGCCACCATGCGGGTGTGGATTTCATGGGCGGATATTGCTTCCTGAACAATGCGGCAATTGCTGCGCAAACCTTGCGCAACCAAGGTTGCACGCGGGTGGCTGTGCTCGACGTGGACTACCACCATGGCAATGGCACGCAGAGCATTTTTTACCAGCGGGCGGACGTCTTGTTTGTGAGTCTTCATGGCGACCCACGCACCGAATACCCGTTCTATTTGGGACACGCTGATGAAACCGGTGAAGGCGAGGGCGCAGGTTTCAATCTCAACCTGCCTTTGGCGGCGGGCACGCCGTCGGGCGATTGGTTCACCGCGCTGGATGCAGCGTGTGCACGGATTGCGCAACACCAGGCGGATGCGCTCGTCGTCTCCCTGGGATTGGACACGTTTGAAGGCGACCCGATTTCGACATTCCATTTGCAATCTGGCGATTTCTCCCGCCTGGGCGAGCGTTTAAAAAAACTCGGTTTGCCCACGGTTTTAGTGATGGAAGGCGGCTATGCGGCGCTGGAGCTGGGCGTGAACGTAGTGAACGTGCTGGAGGGGTTTGAGGGCGCTTGACCTGGCCTGCCAAGGCTCCGCTGCGCACCCGCGAAAAATCCACGCCTGTTCCCATACAGCAACGGAATCACGACCGTAAATGCGTTTTACCAGCCTGTGACGGTTCCGAAACGAAACCCTGACCGTTCACATTCGGTGACGAAATAGAAAACCTAATTTTGGAATTCAAGCAAAGCTTCAAGTTCTTCAGTTTTGCGTGCCCAAGAAGTCAACGTGTAGCAATTCACTAGAATGCCCCACATGGAGATATCGTGACACCAGAGCAAAAAGCCAGAGTCGGCATCGACGCGCTTTTAGTTGCAGCGGGTTGGCATGTTTGCAACGTCTCTGACGCCAACATCCACGCCAGCACCGGCGTGGCCATCCGCGAATTTCCCCTCAACACCGGTTTTGGTTTTGCCGACTACCTGCTTTATGTGAACGGCAAGGCCTGCGGTGTAATCGAAGCCAAGAAGCAGGGCGCCACCCTCACCGGCGTGGAGCTGCAAAGTGGCCGCTATGCCCAGGGCCTGCCGACCGCCTTGCCCGCTTGGCGACGCCCGCTGCCCTTTGTATGGGAAAGCACGGGCATCGAGACCCACTTCACCAACGGCCTGGACCCCGAGCCGCGCGCCAGAGCCGTGTTCGCCTTCTTCCGCCCCGAGCTGATGGTGCAGTGGTTGGCCTATTTGCAGGCAGCGGCGGGGTCCAATACCGCGCAGGAAACAGCAGGCACTTTTCTGGCCCGCATGCGATCCATGCCAACGCTCATCACCGAATGGGGCAGCGGCGGCGCGCACTATGCCCTGTGGCCCGCGCAAATCAGCGCCATCACCAACCTGGAGAAAAGCCTCGCCGCCAACAAGCCCAAGGCCCTGATCCAAATGGCCACCGGCAGCGGCAAAACCTTCACCAGCATCGGCTTCATCTACCGCCTCATCAAGTTTGGCGGTGCGCGCCGGGTGCTGTTTCTGGTGGACCGGGGCAACCTGGCCCGCCAGACCAAGAAAGAGTTTGACGCCTACGCCAGCCCCTACAACAACTACAAGTTTGGTGAGGAATACATCGTCCAGCACCTGCAAAGCAACCAGCTGGACACCAGCGCCCGCGTGGTCATCTGCACCATCCAGCGCATGTTCAGCATGCTTAAAGGAAGAGATCTGGCGGAAGAGGCCGACGAAGAATCCACAGAGCGCATCGAGACCCTGTTCAAAGACCCCGAGCCCATTGGCTACAACCCGGCCATCCCCATCGAGAGCTTTGACATTGTGGTCACCGACGAGGCCCACCGCAGCATCTACAACCTGTGGCGCCAGGTGCTGGAGTACTTTGACGCGTATTTGATCGGCCTGACCGCCACGCCCAACAAACAAACCTTTGGCTTCTTCAACCAAAACCTGGTCATGGAATACGGCCACGCCCAGGCCGTGGCCGATGGCGTGAATGTGAACTACGACGTGTACCGCATCAAAACCGAGGTGAGCGAGCAGGGCGCCAGGGTGGACAAAGGCTTCTGGCTGGAAACGCAAGACAAAGCCACCCGCTTTAAGACCGCCTGGCAGCTGGACGACGACTTTGAATACCAGCCCGAAGAGCTGGACCGCGCCGTGCAAACGCCCGACCAGATCCGCACCGTGGTCCGCACCCTGCG
>CANFOR010000005.1 GCA_947448675.1 Betaproteobacteria bacterium | reverse complement strand
TCCTCACCGGGGCGGGCAATTACACCGACGACATCAATCTGGGCAATCAGCGTTATGCCGTGTTTGTGCGCTCCCCGCATGCGCATGCAGCTATTAAAAGCATAGCAGTGGCAAAAGCCGAAGCCATGCCCGGTGTGGCCAAAGTATTCATCGGCAAAGACGTTGAGGGCAAGATGGGCGGCCTGCCTTGCGGCTGGCTGATTACCAGCACCGACGGCTCACCCATGAAGGAGCCGCCGCACCCTATTTTGGCGCAAGGCAAAGTGCGCTATGTCGGCGACCATGTGGCTATGGTGGTGGCCGACACCATCGAGCAAGCCAAAAATGCCGCCGAGGCCGTCGAAGTGGACTACGAGGTCTTGCCTGCGGTGGTGAATGTCAGCCACGCTGCCAAAGCCAGCGCTTTGCACGAGGCAGCGCCCGACAACCACTGCTACAAGTGGGCCATTGGTGACAAGGCGGCAGTAGACGCGGTGTTTGCCAAAGCTGCGCATGTGAGCAAGCTCGATTTGACCAACAACCGCCTGATTCCCAATGCCATGGAGCCGCGCGCGGCGATTGGTTCCTACAGCCGCGCCACCGAGGAATACACGCTCTATGTGTCCAACCAAAATCCGCACGTTGAGCGCCTGCTGATGACGGCTTTTGTGCTGGGCCTGCCCGAACACAAAGTGCGCGTGATTGCGCCCGATGTGGGTGGCGGCTTTGGCTCCAAAATCTTTTTGTACGCCGAAGACGTGGCTCTCACCTGGGCCGCTAAGCAGCTCAATTGCAGCATCAAGTGGACGGCCGAGCGCAGCGAGAGTTTTCTCTCCGACGCGCATGGCCGTGACCATGTGAGCCATGCCGAAATGGCCATGGACAAAGACGGAAAGTTTCTCGCGATGCGGGTGCATACCGACGCGAACATGGGTGCGTATTTGTCCACCTTTTCCACCGCCGTGCCAACGATTTTGTACGCCACGCTGCTGGCAGGCCAGTATACCTGCCCGCAGATCCACGTGGAGGTGGATGCTTGGTTCACCAACACCGCGCCAGTCGATGCTTACCGTGGAGCAGGCCGACCCGAGGCGACCTATTTGCTGGAGCGTTTGGTCAGCCGCTGCGCCTGGGACATGGGCTTGGGCCAAGATGAAATTCGCAAACGCAACTTCATCACCAGCTTCCCTTACCAAACCCCGGTAGCCCTGCAGTACGACGTGGGCGACTACCACGCCTGCATGAACAAAGCGCAAGCGCTTGCCGATGTGGCAGGCTTTGCGGCGCGCAAGGCGGCTAGCAAGGCCAAGGGCAAATTGCGCGGCATGGGTTACAGCAGCTACATTGAAGCTTGCGGCATTGCGCCGTCGAACATTGCAGGTGCTTTGGGCGCACGCGCAGGCTTGTTTGAGTGCGGCGAGATTCGCGTCCACCCCACCGGCAGCGTAACGGTGTTCACCGGCTCACACAGCCATGGCCAGGGCCACGAAACCACCTTTGCGCAAGTGGTGGCAGCGCGCTTGGGCATTCCGGTAGACAACGTCGACGTGGTGCATGGCGACACGGGGCGCGTGCCCTTTGGCATGGGCACCTATGGCTCGCGCTCTATCAGTGTGGGCGGCGCCGCCATCATGAAGGCGCTCGACAAAATTGAAACCAAGGCCAAGAAAATTGCCGCGCACCTGATGGAAGCGTCTGATACTGACATCGAATTTTCAGGCGGTGAATTTAAAGTGAAAGGCACCGACAAAAAAGTCGCTTTTGCGCAGGTCTCGTTGGCGGCCTATGTGCCGCACAACTACCCTCTGGACAAGCTCGAACCCGGCTTGAATGAAACCGCGTTTTATGACCCGACCAACTTTACCTTTCCCGCAGGCACCTATATCTGCGAGGTAGAAATCGACCCCGCTACGGGCCACACCCGGGTAGACAAGTTCACTGCAGTAGACGACTTTGGCACCATCATCAATCCGATGATTGTCGAGGGCCAAGTGCACGGCGGTTTGGTGCAAGGCATTGGCCAAGCCATTTTAGAAAACTGCGTTTACGACGAAGAAACCGGGCAGCTTCTCACCGGCAGCTTTATGGACTACGCCATGCCCCGCGCCGACGACATGCCGCAGTTCAAGCTCGACACTGTGTGCACGCCTTGCACCCACAACCCACTGGGCACTAAGGGTTGCGGCGAGGCGGGGGCGATTGGTTCGCCGCCTGCAGTCATCAACGCAGTGCTCGATGCCCTGCAGCCCTTGGGCGTGAAAGAGTTCGACATGCCTGCGTCACCAGCGCGGGTGTGGGAAGCCATCCAATCGGCCAAATGACCCACCTCCAAAGCGCATGCGGCGCAACCCCCTCAAGGGGGCGCCATCAGCGGCCCGGCAAAGCTGGTTCCGCGATGGTCCACGCCTGACTCCCCTGACAACAAACATTCGGAGATACACATCATGTACGCATTTACCTACGAACGCCCCGCTACCACAGCCGACGCAGCCAAACTCGCAGCCGGTGGCGCTAAGCTCTTGGCCGGTGGCCAAACCCTGCTCGCTTCTATGAAGCTGCGCCTCTCCAGCCCACCCACACTGGCCGACTTGGCGGCTGTGAAAGACCTCTCCAGCATCCAGCGCGAAGGCAATGCCTTGGTTATTGGTGCCATGGCCCGCCACGCCGACGTGGCCACCAATGCCGACGTCAAAGCCGCCATCCCTGCGCTGGCCGATCTGGCTGCGCACATTGGTGACAAGCAGGTGCGCGCCATGGGCACGCTCGGCGGCTCGGTGGCCAATAACGACCCATCGGCTTGCTACCCCAGCGCGGTGCTGGCCTTGGGCGCAACCGTGCACACCACGCAGCGCAAAATTACTGCCAGCGATTTTTTTCAAGGCATGTTTACCACGGCGCTGAAAGACGATGAAGTCATCACCGCGATCAGCTTTCCCATCCCTAAACGCGCGGCTTATTTGAAGTTCAAACAACCTGCTTCGCGCTTCGCTTTGATCGGCGTTTTTGTAGCGCAAACTGATGCCGGAGCCAGCGTTGCAGTGACGGGTGGTGGCAATGGCGTGTTCCGCCACGCCGGGCTGGAGGCGGCCCTGGGCAAGAGCTTTACGCCCGAAGCGGCGGCCGCAGTAAAGATCGATGCCAGTGAGCTCAGTAGCGACATCCACGCCAGCGCGGCCTACCGCGCCAACTTGATCAGCGTGCAAACCCAACGCGCTGTGGCGGCTTGTTTGAGCGCCTAGGCTGAGTACGAACTTCTGGACGTGAAGGGCGCGAAAACTCGCAAAAAACGCAAAAGGAAGTCAAAATTTAATTTTCTTTTGGCTGTTCTTTCGCGTTTGTTGCGAGTTTTCGCGTCCTCTGCGTCCGGCTGCCCGTATGGATCCCATGACCTTCACCTCTATCGATTCACTGAGCCAGGCCCTGCAAGCCGAGGGTTATTTTGCTGACCGGCGCTTGGCCACTGCGGCATTTTTGGCGCTCAAATTGCAGCGCCCATTGTTGCTAGAGGGCGAGCCAGGCGTGGGTAAAACCGAGTTGGCCAAGGCCCTGGCCAAAGTGTTGCAACGCGAGTTGCTCCGCCTGCAATGCTATGACGGCTTAGAGCAACGCGAAGCGCTCTACGAGTGGAACTACGCGGCACAGTTGCTGCATATGCGCGCGGCAGAGTTGCGGCACGCTGACGGTATTGATGTGGAGCGCGAGGTCTACCAAGACAAATACCTGATCCGCCGCCCGCTCTTGCAAGCTCTGCAAGCGCCCACGCCGGGGGCGGTGTTGTTGATCGACGAAGTCGACCGCGCAGACGAACCCTTTGAAGCTTTTTTGCTCGAATACCTGGGTGAATACCAGGTCAGCATTCCCGAGATGGGTACCATCAAAGCCACCGCCATGCCGGTGACCATTCTCACCAGCAACCGCACCCGCGAGTTGAACGACGCCGTCAAGCGCCGTTGCCTCTACCACTGGCTCGACTACCCCGAGCGCGAGCGCGAACTGGCCATTGTGCGGGCCCAAGTGCCTGGTGTCAGCGAGGCGCTTTCGGCCCAGGTTGCGCATTTTGTCGGCAAGCTGCGCAGCCAGCCCTTTAGCAATGCCTTTCAGCGCGCGCCCGGCATTGCCGAAAGCGTGGAATGGGCCAAGGCTTTGGTGGCGCTCGACACCTTGGTGGTAGACCCCGAGGTGGTGGCCGACACCGCAGGCATTTTGTTCAAGCAACGCGAAGACGTGGCCGCGCTCACGCACACCCTCGCTACCGAGTTGCTAAAACCGGACGAATTGGAAGCGTAGAACGCGCATGCGGTTCCCGTTTCCATTCCTATTCAAATAATGCAACTCGGCGACTCCCGCTCCGGCAAATTGGCAGACAACATCACCGGCTTTGGCCGTGCGTTGCGCCGTGCGGGTGTGCGCCTCGACAGCACCCGTATGGGCTTGGCGCAACAGGCTGCGCAGATCGTAGGTCTGGGCAGCCGCGGCGATTTAAGCGCCGCGATGGAGGCTGTGCTCATCAGCCGCGAGCAAGACCGTTTGGTGTTTCGTGAACTCTTTGACGCTTACTTTCGCAACCCCGACGTGGCCAATAAATTGCTCTCCCAGCTCTTGCCCAGTGCCGAAGGCAAGGCCGAGCCTTCCAAGCGCCGGGCGCGGGTACGCGAGGCGCTGTCGCCGCAAAAAGCCTTTGGCCAAAACCTGCCCAAAGCCGCAGACAAAGAGATTGAATTTGACGCCGCCATGACGGCCAGCAGTGCCGAGCGCTTGAAGCATGCCGACTTCAACACGCTGTCGGCCAGCGAATACGCTTTGGTGGAACGCTTGGCGCGTGAAGTGCCCTTGTCGCTACCACATATGCCATCGCGCCGCAGCCGCCCCGGCGCGCATGGCGCGCGCATGCACTGGCCTGGCGTCATGCAAGCTGCCGCGCGCCACGGCGGCGAGCTACTGCACTTGCCACGCCTGGCGCGATGCGAGGAGCCCTTGCCTCTGTTGGTGCTGGTTGATGTGTCCGGCTCCATGGAGCGCTATGCGCGTTTGTTGCTATCGTTTTTGCATGCAGCCACGCAGACGCACAAGCGCCGTGATGTGTTTGCTTTTGGTACGCATTTGACCGACTTGAGCGCTGCATTTCGCATGGCTGATGCCGACGCCATGCTGGCCACGGCCAGCGCGCAGATTGCCGACTTTGCTGGTGGTACGCGCCTGGGCGATTCACTGGCCACACTGCGCACCCAGCATGCGCGCCGCTTGGTGGGCCGACGTAGCCTGGTGCTGGTCATCAGCGACGGGCTCGACACCGGCGAGCCGCAAGACTTGGCGCGCGAGCTGGTCTGGCTCAAGGGCCGCTGCCGCCGCCTGCTCTGGCTCAACCCCTTGCTGCGCTTTGATGGCTATGCGCCGCTGGCGCGCGGCGCATCGGTATTGCACCAGCAAGCACACGCTATGCTGGCGGTTCACAATCTGAGTCGTTTGCAAGACTTGGCTGCCAGTGTGGCAGCGGTCTTGCGGCGCTAACGTTTCAAAGGGCAATCTATGGACATGCAAGCCAGCCGCAGCCTCGCGGTCACCCAACAGCAGGCCTGGGACGCCTTGAACGACCCGCAAGTGCTCAAACGCTGCATCCCCGGTTGCGACAAGATCGAAGCCAACGGCGAGAACCAATACACCGTGGGCGTGGCGGTGAAAATTGGCCCCGTATCGGCTAAGTTTGGCGGCAAGATCGTGCTCAGCGAAATCGTGCCGCCGCACAGCTACACCCTTGGTTTTGACGGTCAAGGCGGGGCTGCAGGTTTTGGCAAAGGCAATGCGCAGGTTCAACTCACACCGCTAGGCAGTGGATGCGAGCTGGCCTATACCGTGCACGCCTCGGTGGGCGGAAAAATCGCCCAGCTCGGCCAGCGTTTGATCGACGGTGCAGCCAAGTCGATGGCGGAGGATTTTTTTAAACGCTTTGACGAAGAAATGCAGCGCCAGTACCCTGCGGTGGCTTTGGCCGATGCGATAGATGCTACAAATTCTGTAGCTGCACACGCACAATCTGCGGGCGTTGCAGGCCAAAATGCCTCTTCAATACCCATGTGGGTGTGGGTTGTGGGCGCCGTAGTGGTGTTGGCCTTGGCGGGCTGGTTGTTCAAGTGAAGGCCAGCGCGCCAGCTTCTGGTGTGACCCGGCGTCAGCTGCTCTTGGCCAGTGCTGTGGCCAGCCTGGGCACTGGCGCGGCGGCGCTGGCGCAAGCGGCCAGCGTGTTCCCCAACCGCCCAATCAGCTTGGTCGTGCCTTGGCCTGCAGGCGGCGCGACCGACATCACCATGCGCATCTTGGCCGAGCTGGCGGGCAAGCAATTGGGCCAGCCCATCATTGTGGAAAACAAGCCCGGTGCGGCGGGCACCCTGGTGGCGCCGGCCCTGCGCAACGCGCCTGCCGACGGCTACACCATAGGCCAGTTGCCGCTTACGCTGTACCGCTTTCCCTTCCAGCAAAAAGTCAGATGGGACCCGCTGCGCGACATCGCGCCCATCATCCAAATATCGGGTGTGACCTTTGGCATTTTGGTGCCCGCCGAGAGCCCGTTTCAAAACCTGCGTGATATGTTGGCCTGGGCCCGTGCCAACCCGAATCGTTTGAGCATTGGCTCTACCGGTATTGGCACCACGGCCCATTTGGCGATGGAGGAGGTCATGACCTCCGAGAGCATCAGTTACATTCATGTGCCCTACAAAGGCACGGCTGACCAAATGCTGGCCATTGCCAGTCAAACCGTGATGGCGGGTGTCAACTCCAACGGTTTTGCACCCTATGTAGAAACCGGCAGACTGCGCTTGCTGGCGGTGTTTACCGCTGAACGCAGCAAGCGCTGGCCCAATGTGCCCACGCTGAAAGAGTTGGGCTATGCCAATGCGGTCTACACCTCACCCTATGGTCTGGGTGCGCCTATCGGCGTGGACGCACAGATCATCAAGAAACTGCACGATGCATTTCGTGTGGCCATGTTCGACCCGCAGCACCTGCAAGAATTGGCCAAGTACGACCAAGAGCCCGACTACCTGGGTACCGCCGAGTTCGCGCGCCATGTGCGCGAGGTCTCACATCGCGAACGCTTGCTGTTGGCGCGTTTGGGCTTGGGCCTTGGCAGTGGAAAAACCGAGTAAGCCGCTATGCAAGAGCTATCGACCCCAATGCAAAACCTAGCGCCCACTGTGGCATTGGCGCCCTCCACCATACCAGCGTTGGAATGCCGCAACCTGGGCAAAAGCTTTGGCGCTACCAAAGCCCTGGTCGATGTGTCTTTGCAGGTCGCACCGGGTGAACTGGTAGCTTTGCTGGGCCCCAATGGCGCAGGCAAATCGACGCTTTTTCAAATCTTGACGGGTTTGTTTGTTGCCGACACTGGTGAGGTCGTAGTGCTGGGTGTAGACATGCGGCGCAAGCCCGTGGCGGCCTTAGCGCGCCTGGGTATTGTGTTCCAGCAAATGGCACTGGATTTAAATCTGTCGGTGCGCGCCAATTTGCTGTTCCACGCTGATTTGCATGGCCTGCCGCGCAGCCAATCTAAGCCGCGCATCGAAGCTTTGCTACAGCGCTTTGGCTTGTTCGATAAACAGCATGCCTTGGCACGGGTCTTGTCGGGTGGCAACCGCCGCAAGGTAGAGTTGCTACGCGCTTTGCTGCACGAGCCGCAATTGCTATTGATGGACGAAGCCACGGTGGGATTAGACCCGCAGTCGCGCACGCAACTGCTGGACGCTGTAGTGGAGCTGACCCATAGCCAAAATTTAGGCGTGCTCTGGGCCACCCATTTGGTCGAAGAAGCCGAGCGCGCCCAGCGTGTGGTGGTACTGCACAAAGGGAAAGTCCTCTTTAACGGCAGCGCGAATCTGTTGTGTACTCAGCAAAACTGCAGCGGCTTAGAGGCCGCGTTTCTTCAACTGATAGCGGGAACACACTGATGCGAGTTATTTGCCATCAATTTATACGCTACTTAGGCTTGCCACTGGTGCTGAGTGCCGCGTTTGCCGTGGTGCAGGCTGCAGGCACGGGCCAGGTATTTGTTTCTTCTGAAAAAGATAATGCGGTGACCGTGCTCGACGCGAGCAAGGCTGAAATTGCCAGCGTGATCCCGTTGTGCCTACGCCCGCGCCATATGCAGCGCGCGCCAGATCGCCCGTTTTTGCTGGTGGCCTGCAGCCAAGACAATCGGGTGCTGGTGTGGGACATTGCGAATAAAAAGGTGATTGACAAACTCGACGTGGGTGAAGCGCCCGAGATGTTTGACATCAGCCCTGACGGCCGCATGCTGTATGCGTCGAACGAAGAAGATGCCACGCTCACCGCTTTCGATTTGCAAACCCATAAAAAAGTGTTTGACGTGAAAGTCGGTGGCGAGCCTGAAGGCGTGCGCGTGAGCGCCGACGGCAAAACTGTTTACGTCACTTCGGAGGTGGCCAGCGTAGTGCATGTGGTTGATGTGGCCACGCGCAAGGTGGTGAAGAACATTCCAGTTGGCAAACGCCCACGGCGCTTGCTGCTCACCGGGCAGGGCGAGCTATGGGTCACTAACGAGCTGTCTGCCAGCGTGAGCATTATTCGCATCAGTGACCACAGCGTGCAGGCCAATCTGCAATTTAGCTTGCCCGGCATGCGCGCGCAAGACATTACGCCAGTGGGCATGGTGCTCTCGCCCGACGGCAAAACCGTGTACGTGGGTCTGGGCCGGGCCAACCATGTGGTTGCTGTAGAGGTGGGTAGTCGACAGGTGAAGGCGGCAGCGCTGGTGGGCAAACGTGCTTGGGGTTTGGCCTTGTCTCGCAACGGTAAAACACTGTATGTCGCTAATGGCCTGTCTGATGATGTGAGCATCATCGACACGCCATCGATGAAAGCCGTTAAGTCAGTCAAAACGGGGCGCGTTCCCCACACGGTGGTAGTCGATGACTAGAGCGGTTCGCGTTGTCGCCACTGGATTGTTGCGCGCTTGCGCAGGCCTTGTGGCGATGGGTGGCTTTGCTATACAAAGTTTACCTGCGCGCGCGCAAGCTGCGCAGAGTGGCGACGCTGTACACAGCTTAAAACCCGTGGAGGTTGTGGGGCAAACCAGTTTGCAAGGTGCGACCATAGACGCCAAAAAATACTCTGGCAACGTGCAGCAGGCGGATGACAGCGAGATCGAGCGCTCCAAGAGCAGTAACCTTGCGGAGTTCATGAATACGCAATTGGGCTCGGTCACGGTGAACGAGGTGCAAGGCAGCCCGTTCCAGGTGGATGTGAATTACCGTGGGCACCGGCTGTCGCCCATCTTGGGCTCGCCGCAGGGCTTGTCGGTCTACCTCGACGGCGTGCGTGTCAACGAGCCGTTTGGCGATGTAATGAACTGGGACTTATTACCCGAGTCAGCGATTGCCAATGTCAGCCTGCTGCCGGGCTCAAACCCTTTGTATGGGCTCAATACTTTGGGTGGCGCCTTGGTACTCAATACCAAATCGGGCTTGACCCACCAAGGTACCGAGATGGACTTGTCTATGGGCGGGGCAGGGCGGCAGCGGCTGGACTTTAGCCACGGCCGCCAATGGGGCGATGGCTGGCATGCTTTTGGCGCTGCCACCCTGTTTAATGAACGGGGTTGGCGCGAAAATTCGCAAGGCAAGCTGGGCAACGTGTTCCTCAAGTTGGGACGCAAACAGGCCGATGTGGATTGGAACCTGAGCTATCTGCGCGCGCGCAGCGATTTGCTTGGAAATGGCTTGCTCAACCAAAGCCTGTACGACGTCAACCACAGCGCAGGCTATACCTTTTCTGATCACACGCTCAGCAATGCGCAGGCCTTGAACCTGAACGCAAGCTTTCATCTCAATCCAAACGATAAGTTGTCGGCCTTGCTGTCTTGGGGTAGCAGGCAACGCAACACGCGCAATGGCGACATCAGCAACGATTGGGCGCAGTGGAAGACGGCTTGCGCGGCTACGCCTACCGACTCTGCTTGCACCGACCCCAACGACCCTGGGTATGTTGCGCATAACGCAGTAGTCAACAGTACCAGTAGCCAACAAGTGCAGCGCTCAATGGGTTTTCAATGGTCGCACCGCGCGGTGGCACACCAGTTGGCAATGGGTGCAGAGTGGAGCGCGAGCCGCATTGCTTACGATCAATTTAGCCAAGAAGCCGATTTTGACGCCACGCGTAGCGCGCAGGCAGACACTAGCAGCGCAGTGGTGCAAGACGTTGCTTTGCGCGGTAGCAGCCGAACCCAAAGCTTGTATGCCAGCGATGTATTGGCTTTAACGGCGGCCACCCAGTTAACGCTGTCGGCGCGCTGGAATAAAACCATCGTGCAGAACGATTTGGCCAGCCCCGCACCCGTGGTGAGCGAAAGCTTTGGCTATGCCAAACTCAACCCGGCCATTGGCTTGACGCATGCACTCATGCCGGGCACCCATGTGTTTGCCAGTGTGTCGCAAGGTACACGGGTGCCCACGGCGCTGGAGCTGGGTTGTGCTGACCCTGCTAAGCCCTGTGTGCTGCCGACGGGCTTGCAGTCAGACCCCTACCTCAAACAAGTTGTGGCCCATACCATGGAGCTAGGCCTGCGCAGTGAGCTCGGCAACGGCCTGCGCTTTTCAGGTGCTTTGTTTCGCACGCTCAGCCATGACGATATTGCGTTTGTGAACTCGGGTTTTTCACAAGCGGGTTACTTTACCAATATCGGCGACACCCTGCGCCAGGGCATCGAGCTGGCACTGCGCGGTCGATCAGGCCCTTGGCAATGGCATGCGAATTACACCTATTTAAATGCTACCTATCAAAGTCTTGGTGTACTAACTGGCCCACTGAGCACAGCTACAAACCCCAACACCATCTCACCCGGTACCCCTATAGCGGGCTTGCCCAAGCAGGTACTCAAATTGGGTGCAGATTGGCGCTTTACCCCGCAGATGAGCCTTGGTGCTGATTGGTTCATTGCCAGCTCGCAAACCATAGCAGGTAACGAGAGTGGCAGTCGCCCTGAGCTGGGTACATTGGCTGGCTACAGCCTGCTGAATGTACGTGGTACTTGGCAGATCGAACCGCGTTGGCAAGCTTATGTGCGCCTCAACAATCTGTTGAACAAGCCGTATGCAAGTTACGCCAGTGGGAATGTAGATTTCTTTCCGCAGGGGCAAGCTTTGCCCGCCGGTGCCTCACCTGTTGCTAGCCGTTTTATAGCACCCGGCGCAGGCCGGACGCTCTATATGGGGCTTCGCTATGAATGGGAATAGGTCGGTGCGACGCATTATCTTGGTTTGCACCGTGCTGCTTTTTGCGGCCCTGCCTGTGGCCGCGCGAGAATGGAGCATCGGACTTTTGTCTTTGGCCAATGACGAACGCTACAGCGCGCAAGCCCTGGAAAAAGCCTACCCCGACAAACCCAATGGCCGTGCACTCATAGCGGTGCAATTGGCACTCGACGATGCCGCGTACAGTCTGCAAGCGGCGGGCATAAGCAAGTCGCGTGTGGTGGCAGTACAGGCTACCGATGCGGCTGACCTGTTGCCAGCCTTAGAGCGTTTGCTGGGCCAAGGCGTGCACCATATCGTTTTAGAGTTGCCTGCTGCGGCCGTGACCCAGGTAGCTGCCAAAACGCGTGGCAAAGATGTCATGTTGGTGAACGCCGCAGCACCCGAAGATAGCTTGCGTGCGGAGTCGTGCGCCCCGCAATTGCTGCACTCCCTGCCCAGCCAAGCCATGCAGGCCGATGCCTTGGCGCAGTTTTTGGTGGCGCATAAATGGACCAAGCCTCTGCTGCTCTATGGCACCAGTGAGCAAGACCCATTGCTGGTCGCGGCGTTTACGCGCAGTGCCAAACGCTTCGGTGTAAAGCCCGTAGCGCAGCGCCCGTTCAAAATGTCGAATGATCCGCGTGAACGCGATTCAGGTAATGTGCGTTTGCTCACTGCCAATGCCGATTACGACGCAGTGGTCGTGCTCGACGCGCTTGGCGAATTTGCCCGTGACTTGCCCTATCGCCCCCTGTTGCCGCGCCCGGTCTTGGGTAGCAATGGGCTTACTGCACAAGCTTGGAGCATGTGGTACGAGCGCAATGGTGCGCCCCAGCTCAATCGCCGATTTTTCAAACGCAGTGGCCGTGCGATGGGCAGCTACGACTGGGCCGCATGGGTGGCTACACGTGCGATGGTGGAAACCATTGGCGCAGACACCAAGACCAGTGTAGCGCAGCAAATTCAAGCCTTGAAGCAAGGCAGCATCAGCGTAGATGGCTATAAAGGCCAAAGCTTGACCTTCCGAGCCTGGGATGGGCAATTGCGCCAACCCCTGCTCTTGGCCCATGGCAATGGGTTGTCTGACATTGCGCCCCTAGAGGGCTTTTTGCATCCACGCAATGCCTTAGACAGCTTGGGCTTTGATCTGGCCGAAACTGGCTGCAAAACACCATGAAGACTGCACACGCCATCCGTGCCATGTCCGCCGTGGTTGGCCGAGAAGTTCGTAGTTTTGTGCGCCAACCCGGGCGCTTGTTTTCTGCCTTAGTGCGACCGCTCTTATGGTTGGTGGTGTTTGCCGCAGGCTTTCAAAATGTGTTTGGTGTGGCCATTGCACCGCCTTATGAAACCTATATTGAGTACAAGGTCTACGTTCTACCGGGCCTGCTTGGTATGGCGGCTTTGTTTAACGGAATGCAAAGTTCTTTGGCCATGGTCTACGACCGTGAAATGGGTTTGATGCGCTTACTGTTGACCGCGCCATTACCGCGCGCTTGGATTTTGGCCAGCAAGATGATGGCGGGAGCTTTGCTCTCATTTTTGCAGATGCTAGCTTTTTTGGTAGTGAGTTTCTTCTTCGGCATCGACTTGCAGTTATCAAATATTTTGCTGGCCTTGCCGGTGTTTTTATTGGCGGCTCTGATGCTCTCTGCACTGGGTTTGGTCTTGTCGGTGTATGTGAAGCAATTAGAAAATTTTGCGGGCACCATGAACTTTGTGATCTTCCCCATGTTTTTCATTAGCACCGCTTTGTATCCCTTGTGGAAGCTAGAGGAGTCGGGCGCACGGGTGGTTCATGCGTTGGCCAGCGTCAACCCCTTTACCCATGCGGTCGAGGCGATTCGCTTTGCTTTGTACGGGCAGCTCCTGCCCAGCAGTCTATGCATCGTTGCGGGATGCACAGGCGCATTTTTTTGCATTGCACTGTGGGGCTATGACCCACAGCGCGGTGTTGCCCGCCGCCCCGCTGGTGGAAAACCTTAAATGAAACCCATGTCTCTCTTGGCAGGTATGCAACGCAACGCGGCCCAGCGCAAGCCGATTGCTGAACCACTGTTGTTGGAGTGGTTGGTTTTGTTGGGTATGTTGATTTTTGCTGCTTGGCTATTGGGTGTGCAGGGGGTGTGGCAATTGCTCATCCGTTCCGATCCAACTGGCATTACCTTGGTCATTATTTTGGTATTTGCTGCGTCCACGTTGTGGTGCGGGAGCCGTTCGCGCGAGTTGGGCCAACAGCGCCAAGACCTAGATGCTGCTGCACTGCGCGGCTTGCACGCCATGACAGTTTCTCCATGCTGGGCAGGCGCCTACTGGGCTGCATTATCTGCT
Source organism: Betaproteobacteria bacterium (assembly GCA_947448675.1). GTDB lineage: Bacteria > Pseudomonadota > Gammaproteobacteria > Burkholderiales > Burkholderiaceae_C > CANFOR01. The sequence goes on along the minus strand of CANFOR010000005.1, from coordinate 17,598 downwards.
GCGCCACGCGACTCAGCAGCCCCGTTGGATTTACTACTGGAGTCCACCCATGGCCCGCATTCCACCGCGTGGTGGGTCAATGGTATTCAGCTCAAACTGGGTTTGCTCGGCAAGGTGATTGGCTTTTCCGTACTGGCCTTGCAAATTGGGCAAATTCAAAATTTTGACGCTTCGCAGTCGCAAGACCTACTGCGTAGCCTCACCACGGGTTTGGGGGTTGCGCTGCTCACCACCATGGTGGGCTTGGTCGGCAATATCGTGTTGGGCTTGCAGCTCACGCGCTTAGACCGCTATGCTGACGACATCGTGGCCCAGGCCCAGAGGCATGGTCTACAACTGCAGTCAGGCCAGGAAAAGTAGAGCACATGCGCCGCCGAAACATATCGCGCGAGCCTGAGGTAGACCCGTTCTACGACATGTTGTTCAACATGCTGATCGCCTTTGTTTTTTGCTTCATCATCGCGCTCTTGGCCATGAACCCCAAAGCGCTCAAATCTGGCGATGTACCGGCCAAGGCTGAGTACATCATCACCCTTTCGTGGCCCGACCTCGACCCCAACGACCTCGACGCGTGGGTGCAAGGCCCCAGCGGCGAGGTGGTTTGGTACCGCGCCCGTGAGGCCGGGTTAATGCACTTAGACCGTGACGACCGCGGCACTTCTAATGACACTATCGTGGTCAATGGCCGCAAGATCATCAACCCACTCAACCAAGAAGTGGTCACTATCCGTGGCATAGAGCCAGGTGAATACGTTGTTAACGCCCATTATTTTGAATCCAAAGAAGTAGACGCTGCGGACCCTAAAGCCGGGCACCCGGTAGAAGCCAGCGTGTCGGTGGTCAAGGTCAACCCGCGGGCCGAAGTGGTGTTTTATGGTCAACAAACCCTGGCACAGCGTGGGACAGAAACCACGATGGTGCGCTTCACGATCTTGCCCGACGGCAGCGTGGGCAATATGAACACGGTGCCCAAAGCCTTGGTAAAACATTGATTATTTAAAGAACTGTTATGACCCTCGCCATCATTCTTTGTTATGCAGTTTTGCTTTTACTCTTGGCTTTGGCCTTGTTATGGTCGGCTTGGCCGCGTTGGTTGAAAGCGCTCCTGGCCATCGGCGTGACGGCTTTTCACTTCATTGGCTATGAGGCAGTCCATAGCTTGCTGGGCATCCCCAACACCGATCCATTGCCAGAGCGCTTTGTCATGCTGGCTGCCGTGGTAGACGAGCCCACGCCGAAGACGCCAGGTGCCTTGTATTTGTGGGTCAACCCCTTGCTAGAAGGCAAGATGGTTTTGGCGCCGCGCGCTTACAAACTACCCTACAGCCGCAGCCTGCACGAGCAAATCAACGACGGCATTAAGAAAGGCAAAGACGGCGTGAGCCAAATGGGTACCGCCGAGGTCAAACAAGGCAATGGTCGGGGCTTGGGTTGGCTCACCCCCGGCCATGATGAGCAAGAAATCAAAATCCGCGATTTGCCTGTCCCCCAACTACCGGAGAAATGATGCGCGCCGTTTTGCTTGCGTTGGCCGTGCCTGCACTATTGGCAGCGTGTGGCAAATCTTCGCCAACCGATGCCTTCTTTCCGCTGCAAGGGGGGCGCAGTTGGAGCTATCGCAGCACGACCGTGTTTGCCGATGACACCGCGCCTGGCCTGCGCGAAAACCTGCGTTTGGTAGCCGGTGGTAGCACGAAGATTGATGGTGCCCAAGCTTCGATTCGACGCAGCAACAGCGGTGTTGAATACTGGTTGCGTAGCGACGCAACAGGCGTCTATCGAGTGGCCAGCCAAGGCCCCTTAGACAGCGAGCCCATCTTGGACGCCACGCCGCGCTATGTGCTGCGCAACCCCTTGGTGGTGGGCACGCAGTGGCAGGCCGACACCACCACCTATGTGCTGCAGCGACGCAATGAATTTCCGAGGGAGTTGCGCCATTTGCCGCGCTATAAAAAACTGCCTATGAACTACAGAATTGAGGCGCTGAATCAGGAAATCAACACCCCAGCTGGGAGCTTCAAAGATTGTGTGCGAGTGGTCGGTATTGCCGAGATAAAACTCTACGTAGACGAAGCCTTTGCTTGGCGTGACGTGCCCTTAACTACCCGTGAATGGTATTGCCCCGATGTCGGTTTGGCCAAGCTAGAACGTGAAGAGCCGTCCCCGACTAAATTTATTCTCGGTGGAAAATTAAGCATGGAGCTAGTGGAATGGCGTTGAGCCTCTTGCCTGGACCGTACCGCAAGCTGGTGCAGGTAGCTGTGTGCGCATTCGTTTTATTATTTTCCCTCTGTGCCCAAGCGGGTGTATTGAGCAAAAAAGATATTGAAAAAATCTTTGCACCCAGCATGAGCGTCGGTGAACAAAACCCAGGCTTGCCGATATGGCCTTTGTTTGAACGTAACGGCCCCAAACTGGAGTTGCGAGGCTATGCCTTTGAATCGATTGACCTTGAACCCGTGCGCGGATATTCAGGCAAGCCCTTGAATCTGTTGGTGGCTATCAGCCCCGAGGGGCGTTTCTTAGAAGCGCGTTTGATAGGCCACAAGGAGCCTTTGTTCATGAGCGCAGAGGGTACCGCCAAGCTCAATGATTTTGCGGGCCAGTACAAGGGCTTAACGGTTAACCACAGCATCGATATTTTTGGCCCTAAAGCCCGCACCCAGCGTGACGAAAGCACGGCAGCTTTGCATGGCGTGGCAGCTGGTACTGTGTCGGTCAAAGCGATAGACCGCAGCATTATGGAGTCCGCAATGGACGTGATGCGGGCGCAGCAAGAGCTCAGCTCCGGTGGTGCGGGCAGCAAAACCCAAGCCAGCAGCGCAAGCGCGCCACGCTTGGCGGCGCGCCACACGGTCATGGATTGGAGCGAATTGTTAGACAAGGGGCTGGTTGGTTCTGCGCGGTTTACACGCCAGCAGATTGAACAAAGCTTTGCGGGCACACCGGCGCAAGGCAATGACAAGCTCGCTGTCCAGGCCCCCAATGAGTTGGCTTTAGAACAGTACGTGGCCTTGATCGGTATACCGCAAATTGGTCGCAACTTGCTAGATGCTGATGGCTGGCGACAGCTGAGCGCCAACCTGCGCGGTGCCAGCCAAGCTGTGCTGGTGACCGAGAGCGGCCCCTTGGCCAAAATGGCGTATGAGAGCCAACGTGTGCAAACGCCCATCCCCATTGTGCTACGCCAAGGCGGGCGTGAGTTAACGCTGCGCTCCATGGCATACGACAAAGGCTTGAACGTTCCTGGCTACCCGCAAGATGTGCGGGCCTATTTCTTGTTGATCGATCGCGCCACGCCGCTCGACCCCACGCAGGCTTTTGACATTGGCCTGCGCTTGGGTCGGCGCTATGGAAGCTTTGCTGCGCAAGTAGCTAGTGCAGATTTCCCCCTGGCCTATCGTTTACCTGACGCAGCCAGGTGGATTGCCAGTTCCTATGAGCCCGCCTGGCTGGGCAGTTGGCGCAACAGGGCTTGGGAGTTGGCTGTATTGGTATTGGGCCTGGCAATCTTGGCTGTGGCCTTGTTGCGCCAGAAATGGTTAAGTGCAAAGCAAGAGCGACTGCAAATTTTCAGAGTAGCTTATTTGCTATTCACAGTAGGCTTCATTGGTTGGTTTGCACAGGGACAACTCACCATCGTCAACATTACTTCAGCTTTGGAGTCCCTGCTGGCTGGACGTGATCTGGGCTTTTTGATGTCAGACCCCATGACGGTTGTGCTCTGGGCCTTTGTGGCCATTACGCTGTTGGTGTGGGGGCGCGGCACATTTTGTGGCTGGCTTTGCCCCTTTGGTGCTTTGCAAGAACTCATCAGTTTGCTCGTGCAGCGCCTGGGTTGGAAGTCGCGGCATTTGCACACCCGGCTGGATTCGCAACTCAAGTGGATTAAGTATGGCGTGCTTGCCGTCATTCTGGCTGCGGTATGGTGGGCGCCACCTTTTGCCGAAGCAGCCGTAGAAATTGAACCCTTTAAAACCGCCATCAGTTCGTATTTTCAGCGCGACTGGCCCTATGTCTTGTGGGCCGCAGCCTGTTTGCTATTGAGCGTGCTGGTTTACAGGGGCTACTGCCGCTATATCTGCCCGCTGGGCGCGGCCCTGGCTGCTGTTGGCATTTTGCGGCGCTGGAATTGGATACCCCGGCATGTGGAATGCGGCACGCCCTGCCAAAGTTGCCGCCACCGTTGCGAATACCAAGCGATTAAACCCAGTGGTGAGGTTGACTACAAAGAGTGCTTTCAATGCCTAGACTGCGTGGCCATTCACCAAGATGATGAACGCTGCCTGCCTTTGATTCAAGAGCGTAAAAAGTCGCAGCGCGTGATTCCCATTGCACCGGTATTGAGCGCATGATCGCTCTACAAAGACGACAATGTTTGCGCCTAGCCATGGGCTTGGGCACTGGTTTGCTGGGCACTGCGCCGACGCAAGCTGCGAATCGTCTGCAATGGGCAGAGCGCAGCTTGATTGGCTTTGGCACCAGCCTTTGGCTGCGCGCGGCACACGCAAACCCGCTGCAACTCGATGCAGCTTTGGACGCAGCAGTTCGGGCCATTCGCCATGTAGAGCAACAAATGAGTTTGTTTGATGCGAACAGTGCTGTGAGCCAATTGAATCGCCAGTGCGTGCTTGAAAACCCTGATGCCGATTTACTGCGCGCAGTGCAGTTGTCGCAAACCATCAGCCAGCGCAGCGCTGGTGCGTTTGACATCACCATGCAGCCTTTGTGGAATACTTGGGCGACTGCGCAAGCACAAGGGCTGCTTCCCAGCTCCGCGCAATTGCGCGAGGCCTGCGCGCTAGTGGGTTGGCGCGGGCTTGCCGTGCTGCCGCAGCGCATGCAATTGATGCGAGCAGGCATGGGCTTGTCATTGAACGGAATTGCGCAGGGCTATGCCGCTGACAAGGCCAAAGCGCAATTGCAAGCACATGGTATAGAACATGCTTTGATTGATACCGGAGAGTGGTCTCCCATGGGCGTTAGCCCCAGTGGGCAAACCTGGACGCTCGCGCTGGAACGTCCGAGTAAACCCCTTGCACCATCCACTTTGCCACTCCTGGTTAGCGATGGGCGCGCCCTGGCTACGTCTTCCGACGCGCATACGGTGTTCAGCACAGACCATCGGCACCACCACATCATTGACCCGCGCAGTGGTTATTCCCCGCTCCACTGGGCGTCTATCACGCTTGCGGCACCCAGCTGCGCCTTGGCCGATGCCTTGACCAAAGTGATGTTCATGGCCCGCCCACAAAACATTTTGCACCTGGCGCGTGCATGGCAAGTCGACGTGTTGGCAGTTGACAAAAAAGGGCGCTGGCTGGCCAGCCCTCGCATGCCGATTCGGCGCGTGTAGCATTTTGAGAATATGCCCGACCTTGTCCACCAAGCAAGGGTTTTGCCTAGGCAATGAAAAAAGTTCCCGTAAAAAAATGCTGTCTGCCTCTAAGGCAAACGTAATAACCATTTGGAGACAATTGCAATGAAACTCTTTAAACCTTTGGCAATGGGCTTGCTATTGGGCGTGGCTGGATTTGCCAGTGCCCAAAATTGGCCTGTTTACGGCGGCGATACGGGCAACACCCGTTTCAGCCAGTCGGCGCAAATCAACACCTCGAACGTGAGCAAGCTCAAGGTCGAATGGGCCTTGCAACTGGGCTCTTTGCGCTCGCAAGAATCGACCCCTATATTGGTGGGAGACACACTCTACGTCACCTCTTCGTTTGGCCCTAAAAATCTGTTCGCAGTCAATGCCAAAACCGGTGAAGTTAAATGGCGCTACTCGCCTGAAGTACCCAAGGGCATTGACCAATACGCTTGCTGCGACGTCAACAACCGTGGCGTAGCCTATAACGACGGAAAAATTTTCGTCGGCCGCTTAGACGCTTATGTAGCTGCAGTCGATGCCAAAACCGGCAAAGAACTCTGGGCCACCAAGATTGTGGACTACACCCAAGGCTCAGTCATTACCTCGCCACCTACTCTGGTGAAGAACTTGGTCATCACTGGCTACGGCGGTGGTGAGTATGGCGCACGCGGTTCTATTGTTGCACTCGACCAAGCCACCGGCAAAGAAGTATGGCGCACCTACACCGTGCCAGCACCCGGCGAGAAGGGTTCTGAAACCTGGAAGGGTGACTCAGGTAAATACGGCGGTGCTGTGGCCTGGCACATTGGTTCCTACGATCCCAAACTCAATTTGGTCTACTACGGCACCAGCAATCCGTCGCCATGGTCGGCATCGGTACGCGGTAACGACAGCTCCAATATTGGCCCGTATAGCAACCTGTACTCTGCTTCCGTGCTTGCCCTGGACGCTGACACGGGCAAGATCACTTGGCACTACCAGTTCACCCCGCACGATGCGTGGGATTACGATGGTGTGAACGAACTGGTGTTTGCTGATCTCCCCGTAGACGGTAAAAAAACGCCTGTTTTGATGCAAGCCAACCGCAATGGCTTTTTCTATGTGCTGGACCGTGCTACTGGCAAATTGGTCTCGGCCAAACAATACGTAGCAGGTGTGAATTGGGCTACTGGCATTGACATGAAAACCGGCTCCCCCATCGAGGCTGCAGGCAATGCTAAACGCCCCGGCTTTGGCCGCAACGCCAAAGATGTGTGTCCCAACCTGATAGGTGCCAAAAATTGGATGCCCATGAGCTACGACCAGCAAACGGGTTTGGTCTATTTGTCCACTATGAACCTGTGCATGGACATGGAAGGCATTCAGGCCGACTACAAACGTGGCGCGTTCTACCTGGGCGTGAACTTCGACCTGGCCAAAGTCGGCCCTGGCGGTCACATGGGTGGCATCAAGGCCTGGGACCCTGTAAAGCAGCAAGAAGTATGGTTTAACAAAGATCCACTGCCCTTCACCGGCGGCGTCATGAGCACGGCGGGTGGTTTGGTCTTCCACGGCGATATCAAAGGTTGGTTCAAAGCCTTGGATGCCAAAACCGGCAAAACCCTGTGGAAGTTCAATGCAGGTTCTGGCATCAGTGCAGCGCCCATGACCTACACCTTAGACGGCAAGCAGTATGTGGCCGTAGTGTCCGGCCGTACGCTGTCGATCCCAGCCTTCTTTGGCCCCTTGGGCGAGAAGATGGTTGACGCCAGCCCAGAGGGTGGCACTCTGTATGTGTTTACTTTGAATTGAGCGTGAGTTGAAATGAGCCTGATGACGATTTGCAATAAGTTCAAGTTGGGGGCTGCACTCGCGGCATGCGTCGTCGGTGCTCTGGGCGCAGCCCAGGCATCGGCCGACACCCTGCGCGTGTGTGCCGACCCCGACAACCTGCCATTTAGTAAAGCCGAAGGAAGCGAGCACGGCATGTATGTCGATCTCGCAGAACTGGTTGCAAAGCGTCTGGGCTCATCGGTTGACTATGTGTGGTGGTTAAGTTTTAACCAACGCAAAGCATTGCGCAACACTATCATGGACGACGGCTGCGATGCATACTTTGCATTGCCAGCCGACGCCGACTACAAGCTGCGCGGATTGCAGCGCACACGTTCTTTTATCGATGTGAGTTACGCGCTGGTGGCAGCGCCTGGTTTTACTTTTAACGGATTGAGCGATCTCAAAGGCAAACGTATTGCCGTGATCCATGGCTCCCCCCCCCATATTTTGTTAGCCCGCAATGATGGCTACACCACCACCAGTTTTCTCGATCTGGTGGAGGCTTTGAAAGCCCTTGATAAGGGCGAGGTAGATGCTGCTTTGCTCTGGGGCCCTAGCGCTGGTTATGAAGCGCAAAAACGCTTTGCTGGCCGTTGGCAGTTGACCCCCGTTACGGGTGAAGGCCTCACAGGCCAAATGGCCGTAGCCGTGCGCAAAAGCAAAGAAGCGCTCACAGCAAGCATTGACAAAGCTCTGGTCGATTTGACTACCGACATACAAAAACTCGCTGAAAAATACGGTTTTCCTACGCGTAAATCGGTCCCATTGGTCGGAACGACACCCACCACCATTGAGGTGCCCGACATCGCCGTAAAACCTGCGCAATCGGCCATGCCAAGTGTTCCTGCGGCTACTCCAGCTCCAGCCAGTAGCGGCCCAGTAGCGCAACCCGTAGCGACGGCTGTACCCGTAGCTGCGGCTGGCGAGCCCAATCTGGCGGCTGGCCGTTCACGTTTTAACGATGTTTGTTCCCACTGCCACGGCACCAATGGTGCCAGCCCGGTGAGCGAGCGCGATTTGCGCCGCCTTAAAGCGCGCTACCATGAAAACTGGCAAGATACGGCGATTACCACCATCAAAAATGGACGTCCCGATGCTGGCATGCCCACCTGGAAAGAAGTGTATTCAGACAAAGACATCAGTGAATTGCTCGCTTTTTTATCTACAATTCAAAAATAGCGAGAATTATTATTCTTCATTAATTTATTCAGAAAGTTTGTATGCCTAAACTCCATGTTGCTAGCGTTTGGGCTGGTTTTGTGGCATTGAACCTCAGCAACCCCGTTTCGGCGCAAAGCCTGAGCGAGCCAGACGCCAGCCGTTTGCTCAAACCCATCGTGGTCTCAGCCTCGCGCGGCGTAGCCCAAACGGCAGACGACACCCCCGCCTCGGTGGACGCTATTGACGCGCAAACTTTGCAAACCGGGCAAGCCCAAGTTAACTTGTCTGAAACCCTGTCGCGAGTGCCCGGCTTGGTGGCACAAAGTCGGCAAAACTATGCGCAAGACTTGCAAATTTCTTCGCGTGGTTTTGGTGCCCGCTCCAGCTTTGGTGTGCGCGGTTTGCGGCTGTATACCGACGGCATTCCGGCCAGCGGCCCCGACGGCCAAGGCCAAGTTTCGCACTTTGACATTGGCTCGGCCCAACGCGTAGAGGTTTTGCGCGGCCCGTTTTCCTCGCTCTACGGCAATTCTTCGGGTGGCGTCATCAGCCTGTACACCGCAGACGGTGGCCCTCAAACGGTGGCTGAAGTCACCACCTTAATGGGCAGCTATGGCACGCAGCGCCTGGGCCTCAAACTCAGCGGCACCCAGGGCAAGGTGCAGTACAACATCAGTGCGGCGGGTTTTTCTACCGACGGCTCGCGCCCGCACAGCGCCGCTACGCGCGACACTTTTAACGGCAAGTTCAAAATAGCGCTGCAAGAAGCTACCAATTTAACCGTGGTGCTCAACAGCATTTCCATGCCCAATGCGCAAGACCCGCTAGGCCTTTCTCGCGCCGAGTTGCAAGCCAACCCGCGCCAAGTTACGCCCACGGCGCTCAGCTTTAACACCCGCAAATCGGTAGACCAAACCCAGGGCGGTTTGGTGCTCGACCACCGCCTGGGTGGTGGCCAGTCGCTGCAATTCACTGCTTACATGGGCGAGCGCAGCACCCAGCAGTTTCAATCCATTCCCGTGGCCACCCAAGCTGCAGCGGCGTCCCCCGGCGGCGTTATCGACCTGGGCCGCCACTACCAGGGCCTAGACGCCCGCTGGATCAACCAAACCACGCTGATGGACAAGCCCCTCACCATTACCGCGGGCTTAGCGACCGACACCTTGAAAGAAGCGCGCAAAGGCTACCAAAACTTTATTGGTAGCAACTTGGGTGTGCTCGGTGCCCTGCGCCGCGACGAAAACAACACCGTGAGCGACTTTGACCAATACGTGCAAGCCCAGTGGAACCTGGCCGAGCGCTGGAGCCTCTCGGCAGGCCTGCGCCACTCGCGCGTAGCCTTTGACTCGGCAGACCGTTACATCGTGCCCGGCAACGGCAATGACAGCGGCTCGGTCAGCTACCAAGCTACCACGCCCGCGCTGGGTTTGGTCTACCACGCCAACGACGCCGTCAACCTGTACGCCGCCATGGGGCAGGGTTTCGAAACCCCCACGCTCAACGAACTGGCCTACCGGGCCAATGGCGCAACGGGCATGAACTTTGGCCTGCAAAGCGCCAGCAGCCGCCAGTGGGAGCTGGGCGTGAAAGCCGACCTCACGCCCCAGTGGCACACCAATGTGGCTTACTTCCAGGCCCGCACCGCCAATGAAATTGCTGTGCTCACCAACAGCGGTGGTCGCAGCACCTACCAAAACGTCGGCGCAACGCTGCGCCAGGGTTTTGAGGCCTCGCTCAAAGGCAAGATCAGCGAAGCGTGGACGACCGCCGTTGCCGCCACCATGCTCGACGCCACCTACCAAAACCGCTTTTTGACCTGTGTGGCCAGCCCCTGCACCAACCCCACCACCGTAGTGGCGGCAGGCAACCGCATTCCTGGCATTCCGCGCAGCAACCTCTACGCCGAGCTGGCTTGGCACCACCGCCCCTGGGGCATGGAGGCTGCCATTGAGTGGCGGCGCATCGGTGCCATAGCTACCGACGACGCCAACACCGACACCACGCCCACGGCCAACGTCTACAACCTGCGCCTGTCGTGGGCACAAAAAATAGACCGCTGGACCCTGCGTGAATTCATTCGCGTCGACAATCTGACCAACCTTAACTACGTGGGCTCGGTCATCGTCAACGAAAGCAATGGGCGCTTTTTTGAGCCCGCTCCGGGCCGCAACAACCTCGTTGGCATCACCGCGGCCTACACCTTCTAAGCCATGGAAAATTTAGACGTTATGGTCTTGCGCAGCCTGCGCGACTGGCGCGTTGCGGGCAAGCGCGCGCTGCTGGCCACCGTGGTGCGCACCTGGGGCTCGTCGCCCCGGCCGGTGGGCTCCATCATGGCCCTGTGCGAAGACGGCGCGGTGGTGGGCTCGGTCTCGGGTGGTTGCATAGAAGACGACTTGGTCTACCGCTTTACCCAAGCCTATGCCACGGGCCAAGGCCAGAGCATTCCCAGCGGTCCGCCCGGCACGGTGAAGTACGGCATCAGCGCCGACGAAGCCCACCGCTTTGGCCTGCCCTGTGGTGGCACCCTGGAGCTGCTGCTCGAATACGACCCCGCAGCCGCCAGCTTGGCCGAGCTGGTGCAAGCGCTCGACGCTGGCAAGCTCATGCAGCGCACGGTGCGCTTGGCCGACGGCCTGGTCAGCCTGAGCGAGGCCCGCGCCCCGCAAGAGCTGAGCATGGGCAGCGCCGAGCTGGTCAACACCTTTGGCCCCGAGTACCGCATGCTGCTCATTGGCGCGGGCCAGCTCACCGAATACCTGGCCACCATGGCCCTGTTCAGCGGCTTTGCCGTCACCGTGTGCGACCCGCGCGAAGAATACCGTGGCAGCTGGAGCGTGCCCGCTGCTACTTTGCTAGCCGACATGCCGGACGACGTCGTGCTCGCCTTCAAACCCGACCGGCGCAGCTGCGTGGTCGCCCTCACGCACGACCCCAAACTCGACGACCTGGCCCTGCTAGAGGCCCTGAAGAGCGACGCGTTCTACGTAGGCGCTATTGGCAGCCGCCGCAACAACGAAAGCCGCCACCAGCGCATGGTCGAGCACTTTGGCCAAACCCCCGAAGGCCTAGAGCGCCTGCGCGGCCCCATCGGCATCTACATCGGCAGCAAAACCCCGCCCGAGATTGCTGTGAGTGTGATGGCCGAAATCTTGGCCGTCAAAAATGGCGTTACTTTGCCGCGCGACATGGGCGTAGCCCAAGCCAAAAACGAGCTGGCCATCAGCGCCAATGACCCGGGTGCGCTGGTCTGTGGTGTGCAGCGTTTAGGGGCTTAGTTTCAGAGCTAAAAATGGCTGCAAGGCGCATGGAATATGCGTAGGCAGCTATTAAATTTGCAGCATTGCAAAACAAAAAGCGCGGAGCGCACTTGTTGCGTAGGTGGCTTTAGCCGCCTACGCAACAAGTTCCGGTCAGAGCGCATATCCCAATCGTCTAGACTCGCGCTGCGATAACCCCTTGATTCGTCAAGGGGTTTTTCGTATTTCGGGTTGAAAAAACAGTGCTCATTTTCTAGAAAAGATCAAATTGATCGGGCGTTTTATTGGCGGGTTGCTTGGCTTTTCCGTGAAAACTGATGATGCGCTCGTATTGCTTGTCGGTAAATTGCAGGACATTGACTTTTCCGCCCTCGGGAAGCGCATTTTCCACCCGCTTATTGTATGTATCAACTTGCGCAGGGCTAGTGCAAAAGCGCATGTACACGCTGAACTGACTCATTTCAAAACCCATGTCTAGCAGTGTGTTGCGAAACTCAGTGGCCGCTTTGCGCTCGGCCTTTTCAACCACAGGCAAATCAAACATGACTACTACCCACATTAGCCGATACCCAGAGAGCATAAGCGTGGCCTGCTATTCATCTTGTAGCGACATGGCAAGTGCCAGTGGCAACCCTGGTAGAGGCAAATCGAGTTTGTCGCGTTCACCCAAATAGACTTGCGCCAACGATGTGGCCAGCTTTTGCACGCACACCATCACAGGCGTGGAACCTGATTCGGTCTGCATGTCGTCATAGAGCGTGCGCACCAGGGCGCGCTTGGTGTTGGGGTTGATGTCGCCTTCACCGTTGCGTCGTAATTGCCATACCTTCAAGTCGATCATAGGCCGAAATGGTTCCATGATGTCGTCAACCAAACGCATAGCATTGGTGTCATTGCTGTGGTGCAGGCCAATACTGGTGTGTAAACCCGCAGCCACGATGGCGCGCGCAGTTGTGGCGCGCAGTACCGTATAGCCATAGTTGAGCATGGCATTGAGCCCACCTCCGTCTTGGTCGCGCCGAAACGCGTCGCCAAACAGCAAGCCCCAATAACGCCGAGCACCTTGGGCTTCGAGGTTTTCTGGATCACCACTTTTAACTTTGGCGGCAAGTGCTGTGAGGGGCGCCGTGGGTGAGCCCGTAGCTTCTAGCGCAGCTGCTTGCTGTTCGAGCTTAGAGCGCACCACGGCAGCCCAAAGGCGCTTGTGTGTGGGTTGGCTGGCAGCAATTTGTGCCTCTATGCGCTTGGCCTGTTCAAAGTTGCCCTCAATAGGCAGCAGCATGCCTACCGCGTTGTGGTTGGCCGCGCACAGCACAAAGGGTGCGCCGCGTTCCGCAAGCGCGACCAAGAGGTTGTTGGTATAGCTTAGCCCATGGGCATTGGCAATAACGGCGGCAATGTCGTCCAGCGGCACTTGGCCTAGCTCTTTGCGCTCGCCCTCGGTGTCTTGCACAACCATGAAGCCACGGTGCATAAAGAGGTGCCGGCGATCATCGGCCACTTCGACGATGCGGCCAATCATTGGGGCTACTCCTTGAAGCCGGGGTCGCGAAGTTCGCCTATGGGAGAGATCGTTACTTTCCGCCCATTGGCGCTCTTTAAGGAGCCTGCTTGCTTATAGGTATATCGCCAACTGCCATCAGTATCTCTATTGCGCGCATCTACATTGGCCTCTTGCATAGCGGCCAAACTAAGGCGACCAGCAGAATTGATAGATGCAACACGCATAGTATTCAATACGCCTTCAACCTCTAAGCGCACATAATCATCAATCGTCAACCGCATGATGAGGGGCTTCTTGCTTACACCGATTGTTGGGTGCTGTAATCTGGTAATGCCACTTGACCGAACTAGCTGGTAGGCTTCAAATGTTGAAATCACTTCGCCCTCCCACTTGCCTTTTTCGTTACGCACAATTTCGATGCAGTAGTTGCTGTCGCCCTTGTAGCCTTTGTACGGTCGTGGCTCACCATTCGGCAGGACGCCGTGGCGACTTATCGCTTTTGCACCGGTAAATTCAATCACTTTCAAATTGTCTTCAATGCGTTCGCGCTTGCCGTCTACCATTTTGTGAACGCTGACACGCCCATTGCCCAGCAGGCTGTAGGCGGTATCGTTGTGCATCGCGCCTTCATGACCGTGGTCAGGCTTGTGGCTAACCCAAATATGTTGAATGGCACGCCGAACCTGCGCACGGTAGTTGTCTAGAGTGTCGCCCCAAGGCGGTGGCATATCTTCCACCAACCGATTGAGCTGTTGTTCCCGCGTGCTAGCGCTCGCTTTCGCAAAGCGTTGCAAAAGCCCTTGGTCTGTCACCCCAATAACGCAAGCATCTACGGCATGGTGCCTGTGGTCGTTGCGGTTCTTTTCGCCATTGAGGCCTAAAACGTCATTGAGTCCAAACTTGGCGCGCAGCATAGCCGTCATGCGGCCCGGTATGGCACGTGTGTCTTGTGGGCAAATCAGGCTTAAGTATTCGCGCGCCACTTTGCTCATATGGCGCGTGTCGTTTAGTGCGCGAGGCAGAAAACCAGCGTCATCTTTGAGCCAGCGCTGATAGCCATCTTCCGCAAAGCGGTAGCGCTTGGCTTTGGGCATTTGCTCAGCACGATTCAAAATTACATCAAAAGTCCAGCCATGCACTTCAAAGTCATGCTGGGCTTGCCAGGGACTACGGTTTCCTTTAACACGGTTGGCTTTTCGCAATGCAACGGTTTTGTTGTTTAGGCTGTCGTCAAGTGTTTCAGAGAACGGCAAGATGTGCTCAATTTCAACTTGATCGCTCAGCAGCATCGTAGGGCTGATCTGCTCACCTGAATACGGGCAACGGCGGTCAGCTGGGTCAAAACTCAGCTCTTCCCACAAAATTATTTTTTGAATATCTGTGGACTTTACACGCTCAGGATTAACATTCAAGATTTTTGAAATGTCTGCCCTTATGCGAATATTCCTCCGCTGATTGTCAGCTTGGCGTTTGCTTTCTTCGTCGCGTTGGTCTTTGCTTTGCTTGAGGTTGCGTGCCAATTCCACAATTACTTGGCTGGGGTGGCCATAACGTTTGATTAGCGCATTGACCACCAAACGCACTTGGTTCAAACCAATATGTACAGTGGGGTTGGCGATTTTTCCATAGCGTTTTTCGTCAGAGTGCTCTGGAACCCCGGTTCCAAAACCTACGTGGCGTTGCAGCGGTATTCCGTAGTAGGGTAGTTCAGGCAATATCTCGCCAGTGGCTGCTGGGCTGATATGGCTGTGGTGTTCAAAGCCAGCGACTAACACGGCTTTGTCATAGGTCAATACCTCGCGCCGAAGTACGGGCAGTATGCGTGCAAGGGCCTTCGCGCAAAGGCTGCCATAGCCCTCTGGAAGCCCTGTATTGGCAATGGCTTCTGCTCGTTTTTCATCCACACCTGTTTCGTGTTGCAGCCAGCGCAGCAACTTGGCCTCGTTTTCCTCCTTGACCAATTGCAGCACGATTGCATCTTGCTTTGATTCATCAAAGTTAAACCAGGCATTGCCGAAGTGCTCGGTCTTGCTCAAGATGGCGCTACTGACATTGCCTTTGAGTTCTTGGCGTTTCGGGTCTTCAAAGTTGAATTGAACAATTCCGCCAAGCCCCAGGAGCTTTTTAATCTGCGTAAAAGTACGTTTGCTATTTTGTTCTAGCGCCTGGGCAAGCATGTTTCGTTGAGTCAGCGACAAAGGCTCTTCTTTGAGTCCATCTCGCAAGATGCGTAGATTATTGAGCTCTTGGTACATGCGAAATCGCTGGGTACTGGGCAAAGCCAAGGGCGCGCGCTCTTCCTCTGGCATAAAGGTGCAGCGCCCTGGTTTGACAGGTTTGAGTGGACGCTGGTGCAGTAGAACGTCTTTTAATTCAGCGCGTGCATTCTCGCTATATTGTTTTGGATCGAGAGAAGACTGTTTGGCCCATATGGCATCAAACTCATCTTCGATCATTGCACGGTCGATGTAGAGGTCGTAGCTTTTGTTGATCTTGGTTTTGCCGTCGTCCTTGGTAATTTTTTCTTGACGGTATCGCGCCCTAACGGTGGCGCCAGCAGCATCACGCTTATGCAGCCATTCCCCTACCGTGCGACAGTTTTCAGCTATCAAAGATTGCCTCAGCTTACTGATGGCTACTTTTAATGCTCCGCTGTCGTTATCTCTTTTGTCGGTTTTTCGATTGCTCTTAAAGCCGCGCCGTTGGTTGATGTGGAAGAGCGCGCGTGCGAACTCTTGTGGTTTAAGTGCCACGTCTAAGCCTTTGGCGCGCAGCGCGTAAGGGTTTAGTGTTACCAGGGCTTTGCGATCAAACTCGTCCGATGGAAAGCCCCCCGCGTCACAATAGATGTCGCCTTCTTAGAACTCAAGAACACGGGGGCGGCGATGAAGGAATCAATTGGCACGTTTCGGACAATCATTCAAGGACCGAGCAGTAGCTCGTCTGTTGCCACCTGAGAGCGCAACACTGGAGAAGGTATGCAAGGAGGTTGGCATTACGGTTAATACGCTGGAGCGCTGGAGAGAGAATGTCCAGTCCATGCCCGCCCGAGGGCGGGCATGGACTGCGCCGGCGAAACTACAGGCCGTGATCACCACCGCAGCCCTGTCTGAGGTTGACAAGAGCGCATGGTGCCGGGAACACGGCATCTACCCACCTGAGTTGGAGCAGTGGTGTGCCAGCGCCACCACCGCACTGGCAGATTCTCAGGGTTCACGCGCAAGTCCCCAAGTCACAATCAAAGACCGCAAACGTATCAAAGAACTTGAACGCGAGTTGCTACGCAAAGACCGCGCCCTGGCTGAAACTGCAGCACTGTTGGTGTTGTCAAAAAAAGTCGCGGCGATCTACAACTGGGGCGAGGACGCATGATCCTCATCGCAGATCGCCGCAGTTTGGCCCAAGACATTCAGATTGCCCGTGATGCAGGAGCGCGCTTGGTGCAGGTGTGTGAGATCGCCGGCATAGACGCACGCACCCTGCAGCGCTGGAATGCGCATGAGGGCCTGACCAAGGGGGATGGCAGGCCCGCAGCGCTGCGCCCGCCAGCTAGTCATGCACTGAGCGCTGATGAGCGCGCCAAGCTCCTGAGCGTGGCCAACGAGCCGCGCTTTTGTGCGGTGCCACCCGCACGCATCGTGCCCATGCTGGCCGATGAGGGGGTGTACCTGGCCAGCGAATCCACGTTTGCACGGGTAATGCGCGAGCACGGGCAAACGGCCCACCGGGGCCCAACCAAGGCACCCCAGACCAGGCGACCACCGACTACCCACATCGCCACGGCTGCACGACAGGTCTGGTGCTGGGACATGACGTATTTGCCTGCCACGGTGATTGGCCGCTGGTTTCACCTGTACCTGATCCTGGATCTGTACAGCCGCAAGATCGTGGGCTGGGAGGTGCATGCAAACGACTCGGCCGACCACGCAGTGCATCTGGTGCGCCGTACAGCATTGGCTGAGGGCATTGCAGCCCTGAGCGACAAGCCTGTCTTGCATGGTGACAACGGCTCCACGCTAAAAGCCACTACGGTGCTGGCGATGCTCAACTGGCTGGGCGTGAAACCCTCGTATTCACGGCCACGGGTGAGCGATGACAACGCGTATGCCGAGTCATTGTTTCGTACCGCCAAGTACCGCCCGGAGTTCCCCGCTAAGGGCTTCGAGACACTGGAGGCTGCGCGTCAATGGGGTGCGGAATTTGTGCACTGGTACAACTTCGAGCACAAGCACAGCGGTATCCGTTATGTGTCACCGCAGCAGCGCCATACCGGTGAAGACCATGTCATTCTGGCGGCCCGCCATGCTCTGTACACCCAAGCAAAGGAGCGCAATCCGGCACGCTGGGTACGCCACACGCGTAACTGGGAGCCCATGGGTCCAGTGACCCTCAACCCCGAACGTGACTCCGTCATTGCAGAGCATGTGAAGGAAAAGCTTATTCAGCCGATGGCTGCTTAAATTAGGCGACAACTACCTTGACGCGCGCCG